>CAZJUD010000078.1:0-1561 GCA_964549125.1 uncultured Caldimicrobium sp. | reverse complement strand
ATCGTGAGTTAAAGAAAAGGCTCCTGCCAAAACCCAGTTGAAAACCGGGGGCTTCATAAGATAAGGCTCCCCAAAGAGGGTTGGTATGAGAAAGTTTTTTGTCTCAAGCATTGATAGGGCATAAAGGACCCTTCTTCCCTCCTCGCCTTGAAATTCTTTAACACCAAGGTTGGGAAGATAGAGAGCAAGTCCAAAGAGAAGGAGAAAAAAAATACCTAAAAAAAGTTTTTTCTTTGCCAGAAGGCTTCCTCTGTTGTGAAAGTATGTATGATTTATTATAATTGATTTTTTGAAATGCCAAAAAGGATACATCTTCTCTTCTTTTTTCTCCTTTTTTTAACTTTAATCTACAATCTTGGGGAGCGTCCTCTTTTTGGGGTTGAGGGAAGGTGGGCAGAGGCGGCAAGGGAGATGGGCATAACTCGCTCTATCTTTGTGCCCACCATAAACTTTTCCCCCCATGTCACAAAGCCCTTAATCCCTTTTCTTCTTATCAAGGTATCTTACGACCTTTTTGGAGAGAATGAATTTGCGGTAAGGCTACCCTCAGCGATAGTTGCCCTGCTTACCGTTATTTCTTTTTACTACTTAGGGAGAAGGCTTTTTGACGAAAATTATAGGTGGTTAGTGGTTTTTATCTTTTCTTCAACCATAGGTTTTGTTGAGTTTGCAAGGCTTGCTCAATCGGAAATCTATCAGCTTTTCGGCGTTGTCACAGCTTTAGCTTTCTATTTGAACTATCGGGATAAGACCTCATTAATAGGCTATGCTGGCTTTTTCTTTGGGCTTCTTTTTGGTGCCCTATCAAAGGGTTTGACTGCACCTACTGTAATATTGACTACTGTTGCCATTGACCTGTTATTAAATAAAAGATACTATCATTTTAATCTTAAGTTTTTCTTTATTTTACTTTTATCTTTGCTTCTCTACTTTTTACCTTATTACTTAACCGCCAAAGCCTTGAATTCTACTCTTCCATTTTATTTATGGTTTAAAGAAAACCTTAAACAAGCCGTAGACCCTTACGATAATCTTCGTCCCTTTTACATCTACTTCTTTTATTATCCACTCTGGGTTTTTCCTTTTAGCTTAATATTAATATTTTGTCTTGCAACATATTTTAGGAACTTTAAAAGCTTAGGAAGAGATGAAAGATGGCTACTACTTAGTAATTTGGCTATCCTTCTTGTCTTTATCCTTGCTAAGGCAAGGAGAGGCTACTACATCTTACCAATTCTTCCTTTTGCCATTCTTTTAATAGTCACCTTTTTACGCAAAATCCAATCTAACGATCCTGTAATCACATGCAAATTATTGGAAATTATCCATAAGGTTTTAGCTTATCTTTTTATATTAGTTCTTTTTATCTCTCCTTTTGTTATTATACTATACGGCTATCAACTTAAGTTCTCCTTCTTGATTTTATACTTTATCCTTTTAATCTATTCTTTTGTTTTAATATTTAGCTTTAAACTAAAACAAATTTCATTTTGGCACGCCTTTTCTTTGCTCTCTTTGTCTCTCCTTTGTCTTTTCTACGCTGGTATACAGCCTATTTATT
>CAZJUD010000077.1:0-16280 GCA_964549125.1 uncultured Caldimicrobium sp. | reverse complement strand
TGGTTTTGTAGGAGGTCATTTTAATGATGTGACATTTTAAAATAGGAATAAAATGTGACATTTCAAAATAGTAACGACATAACTCCAATTTTTAGCTTGACTTTGTTTCTAATTTTACTTAGAATAAACACAAAATTTTAAAGGAAAGGGGAGGTTTTTTTATGGAAAGAGCTGATAAGATAAAGCTTCTTGAGAGTACCCTTTCCCAGATTGAGCGGCAATTTGGGAAAGGAAGCGTCATGATCCTTGGCAAGGCGGAAAAGAAGATAGAGGTCTCGGTTATACCCACAGGGTCCTTAAGCCTTGACATTGCAACCGGAATAGGAGGTATCCCCAGAGGCAGAATAACGGAAATTTACGGTGCTGAAGCTTCAGGAAAGACTACCATCGCCCTCCATGTCGTTGCTTCAGCCCAGAAATTTGGCGGTATCGCATCCTTTATCGATGCCGAGCATGCCCTTGACATAAAGTATGCGGAAAAGTTAGGTGTAAAGGTAGATGAACTCATAGTTTCTCAGCCTGATTATGGAGAACAAGCCCTTGAGATTGTAGAAAGCTTAGCAAGAAGCGGTGCAGTGGACTTGATAGTTGTGGACTCAGTTGCCGCCCTTGTTCCCAAGGCTGAGCTTGAAGGGGAAATGGATGAACAGCAGGTAGCCTCCCAAGCTCGACTGATGTCCAAGGCTATGAGAAAGCTTGCCGGTATCCTTTCAAAATCAAACACCGCCATCATCTTTATCAATCAAACGCGTATGAAGGTGGGAGTGATGAGCTTTGGTGGACCCCCAGAGACAACACCTGGCGGGATGGCTCTTAAGTTTTACGCTACCCTTCGTCTTGATGTGAGAAGGGTTCAGCAGATAAAAGAAGGAGACGAAATCCTTGGGCATCGTGTAAAGATTAAAGTGGTCAAGAATAAGCTTGCCCCTCCCTTTAAGGAGGTAGAGGTTGACATCTACTACGGTGAAGGCATATCCCGCGAGTCAGAGCTCATCGACCTTGGACTTGCCTTCAACCTGATTGAAAAGAGCGGATCTTGGTTTTCTTACAAAGGAGAACGCCTTGGTCAGGGACGGGAAAACGTAAGAAGGTATCTCAAGGAGAGAAAAGACATAGCGGATGAGCTTGAGGCAAAGATTAGAGAGCTTGCCGGTCTTCCACCTCTTCCAACCTTAGCCTCTTCAACCGCTCTTGAAACACCGGAGGTTAGCCCAAAAGCAAAGAAAGGATAGGTCAACATGGTTTTTCTTTCTCAGGATGCACTTCAGGGTTTAAAGGAAAGGCTTTCAAGCTTAAAAATCCTTGTTTGCGGTGATGTAATTTTGGATAGGTATTTTTTCGGAAAGGTTGAACGAATATCGCCTGAAGCCCCAGTGCCTGTTTTCGAGATTGAAAAGATTACCCATTCCCTTGGTGGGGCAGGAAACGTTGCCGCAAATCTTGCTTGTCTTGGCTGTCAAGTTGAGCTCCTTGGTGTTATAGGGGACGATGAAAAGGGGAAAATCTTCCTTGAGCTTGCAAAAAACTTAGGTATTGGGACTTCGGGCACCCTACCAGACCCCCAAAGACCGACAACTATTAAGACCCGGATCATCGCTCAGGCTCAACAGCTTCTAAGGATAGACCGAGAAGAAAGAAAACCCCTTGCTCCTGAGATTAGGACTAAACTTCAAAGGATTTATCTTGACCTTCTTGAAACCTCGGACGGAGTTATCATTTCCGATTATGCAAAGGGAATGTTTTTATCTCAAGGGTTTACAGCTTGGCTCATAGGAGAGGCTCGGGTTAAAGGAAAGCCTGTTTTTGTTGACCCAAAATCTGAAAACTGGAAAAAGTACGAGTCTGCTACAACCATCACTCCAAACCTCAAAGAATTTCGAGCGGTAGCCAAGTTTGAGGGGTTAAACCCTGAAGACTTAGAAGGAGCATCGCAAGAGCTTGTCAAGCGGTTCAACCTTGAGTTCCTTGTCGTCACCCTTGGTAAGGAAGGGATCTTCCTTTATCAACCCGATAAGGGTAGCCAAAGGTTCCCAGCCCGAGCTCGTGAAGTTTACGATGTGTCAGGAGCTGGAGATACTGCCATAGCAAGCCTATGTGCCTTTTCGCTTTCTGGTATGCCCTTAGAGGAAGCCGTTGAGCTTGCCAACATCTGCGCTGGCATCGTGGTCGGGAAGCTTGGCACACAGCCCGTCTACTTTCATGAACTTGAAGACTACTTTAAGGAAGGAGGGGAACATGGGTAAAATTCAAACCGTTAGGGCAAGGGAGGTGCTTGATTCCAGAGGGAACCCTACTGTGGAAGTAGAGGTGATACTTGATACGGGCTTTTTTGGGCGAGCTATCGTGCCCTCTGGAGCCTCAACAGGCAAGCACGAAGCTTTAGAACTTAGAGATAAGGACCCAAAGAGATACTTTGGTAAGGGGGTGCAGAAGGCAGTCTTTAATGTGAACGAAATCATCGCCCCTCAGCTTGAGGGATTAGACTCTACCGCCCAATCAGAGATCGACAGACTCCTTTGCGAGCTTGACGGAACGGAAAACAAGTCAAAGCTTGGAGCTAACGCTATTCTTGGTGTCTCAATGGCTGTTGCTCGGGCAAGCGCAGAAGAGCTCGGCATGCCACTCTTTGCCTATCTCGGAGGAATCAGATCTAAGGTTCTACCCGTTCCTTTTATGAATGTGCTAAACGGCGGTGTGCATGCAGACAATCCTCTTGACATCCAAGAGTTTATGATTGCCCCTATTGGAGCAGATAGCTTCAGACGTGCCCTTAGGATGGGTGTTGAAACCTATCAAGCCTTAAAAGCAGTCTTAAAAGAAAAGGGGCTTAACACCTCGGTTGGCGATGAAGGAGGCTTTGCCCCGCAGATTGCCACCCCTGAAGAAGCGCTTGAGCTCCTCATGACTGCTATCGAGAGGGCTGGCTACAAGCCCGGTGAGGACATTGCCTTAGCCATCGATGCAGCTGCATCTGAATTCTACGAAGACGGTTTTTACTTCCTGCGTGGCCTTAACAAAAAGCTTTCTCGAGAAGAGCTTTGCGAATACTACGAAACCCTTGTAAAATCTTATCCCATTATTTCTCTTGAAGACCCCTTCTCTGAGGATGACCCAGAAGGGTTTAAGTTGATAACCGAACGCTTAGGGCATAAAGTTCAAATCGTAGGAGATGACATCTTTGTTACAAACCCTAAGCGCATTCTTTGGGGTATAGAAGAGAAGCTTGCCAATGCTGCTCTCATCAAGCTAAACCAGATTGGAACGGTTACTGAGACCATCTCAGCCGTTGAGCTTGCCTACAAGAATAGCTGGGGAGCAATGATCTCTCATCGGTCTGGAGAGACGGAAGATACCTTCATCGCCGACCTTGCCGTAGCCTTAAATACTGGGCAGATTAAAACTGGTGCTCCTTGCCGGTCTGAACGCACGGCTAAATACAACCAGCTCCTTCGCATAGAGGAATACCTTGGAAGCTCCGCTCAGTACGCAGGACGATCCATTGTGAAAGGTAGATGATATGCTTGATAGAGAACTTGAGCTCCTCCTTCAATTAAGCCAAAAAGACCCAACTCTTGAGTTTTACTTAAGCTTAACAAGAGGTAGCTCAGTTGAGTTAAGGGATGGAAAGCTTTTCCTTTCAGAGAATTATCAAGATTTAGCCTTAACAGTCAGAGCCTTAGTAATAGATTTTGACAAAAAGAAAGAACGGTCTGGGAAAGCTGGTCTAAGCTTAACTCTTTCGCTCAACAAAGAGGCTTTAGAGCAAGCAATATCTCGAGCAAAAGCCTTAGCTGAATACGGAAAGGAAGTTGCTTACCCAGAGCTATCAATAAGCTACCCTCAAGTAAACGTCCCTTCCTCCAAAGCTTTATCTCACGAAGAAATGCTGAGTTTGCTTGAGCAAGCCAGAGAGGATTTAAAGGATTACCCAAAGGTAACTCGGATTGAGAAGGAAAGCTTTAGCTTTGAGGAGGAAGAGACCCTTTTAATAAGGGAAGGTAGAGTTCTTAGGTTCAAAGCTCCAAGCTACAGCTATTTTGTTTCTGTTGTATCTGAGAACGGAAGGCCTGCCCAGGGATATGCCTACAATTCAACGAGAGAGTTTGAAGGCTTAGAGGCAAGGAAGCTATTTAGAAAAGCCTGTGAGATGGCTTCAGCTTTAGCTAAAGCAAAAAAGGGAGGGACCATAAAGTGTGCAGTTTTATTCCCGCCAGAAAGTGCCATCCTTCTTATTGAGCTTCTTTCCTTTTCCTTCCTTGGTGACGAGGTAGTTAAAGGCAGGTCCAAGCTAAGGGATAAACTTGAAAAGAGGGTATTTAATCAAGCCATTACCTTCGTTGATGATGGTTTAGCGGGAACCTTGCCAGAGGGACGACCTTTTGACGATGAGGGTGTGCCTCAAGAGAGTTCAGTCCTTGTTGAAAAGGGCGAGCTTAAAAGCTTTCTTTTAGACCTACAGAGTGCAAAACAACTTGGCTTTTCTTCGAACGGGAAGGCAAGAAGACCTTCGATGGGACAAAACCCAAAACCTTCCCCAACGAACCTTTATTTAGAAAAAGGAAACTCAAGTAGAGAAGAACTCCTTGAGGCTGAAGATTATGTGTTTGAGGTATATGAAATCCTTGGTTCTCATACGGCAGACCCGGTGTCAGGTGAATTTTCCTTTGGGGTAAGTGGTGTCCTTTACCATAAAGGAGAACAGGCGGAATTCTTGTCTGAGATGGCTTTAACTGGTAACATATTTGAAGTTCTATCCCGAGATGTATTGCTTGGAAAAGACCTTACTTTTTATGGAAGCCTTGGCTCTCCCTCCATTTTGATACCGGGAATGGTATTGGGATAAATAACCTTCCCTTGGGAGGCTTTACATGACCTTTCAAGAAGCCATAGAACTCCTCTCAGCTAAAAAAAGCCTTACTCTTTCCCAAGCCTATGAACTTTTTAAAAAAATTGCTACCGAGCCCTTTGATGAGGCTGAGGTTGAAGCCTTCCTTAAAGCTTTAAAAGAAAAGGGTGAAACCTGGGAAGAGATTGTCGGCGCTGTAAAAGCTTATCGGGAAGTGATGACCAAGGTTCCACATAACCTTCCCAGCGATGCCATAATCGTTGATACCTGCGGGACGGGTGGAGACGCCAAGGGAACCTTTAATTTTTCAACTGCTGTAGCTCTTGCTCTATCCAAGGTTGAGGGAATTTATGTTGCCAAGCACGGGAACCGTTCGATTACAAGCAGGTGCGGAAGCGCAGACCTAATCTCTGCCCTCGGTATCCCCTTAAATCTTCCCCCAGAGGTCTTAGCAAAAGCCCTTGAAGAGGTTCGGTTTGTCTTCCTCTTTGCTCCGAACTTTCACCCTGCCTTTTCCAAGGTAGCAGAAATCAGAAGGCGAGTTGGAAGAAGCATCTTCAACCTCCTTGGACCATTGCTCAACCCAGCAGGGGCAAACTACCAGCTTCTTGGTGTTTACGATTTTCTCTTACCGGAAAAAATAGCTTTAGCCCTTGAGTCTCTCGGAACTAAGCGGGCTCTTGTTGTCTGGGGAGAAGGGGGGTACGATGAGGTAACCTTAACAGGCTCAACTAAGGTCTCAGAGCTGAGGGACGGTGTGGTCACTACCTACTATCTTGACCCGGAAGACTTTGGTTTTGAGCGCTGCGAAGAGGAAGATAAACTAAAAGTCTCAGGTCCTGATGATGCCTTAGAAAAGCTTAAAGCCCTCTTTGAAAACCGTTTAGAAGGTCCCATTAAAGACATGTTCATCCTCAACTTAGGATGCACCCTCTACCTTTGTGAAAAATCAATCGATGTAAAAGGTGGAATAAAGCTTGCGAAGAAATTGTTAGAAGAGGGCGGACTCTGGGAACATGTTATGTTTCTTGTTGAATATTTCAAAAAGCTAAAGCACTAAATGGTCTAAAAATGAAAATAAAGCAAGCTTAAGTATAGATAAAAGGTCCTTTGTATAAAGGTTGATAAATAATCAGGGAAAATTCCAAGCAGAAGAACTAAAAATAAAGTGATAAAGGAAGGAATAAAAAAGGAAAGACCATAACTTACTTTAGAAGGCTCAACAGGTAAAGGATCCATATAGATAACTTTCAAAACCCTTAAATAGGGGCAGGCTCCGATCACGGAAAAGAGTATGGCTAATACAGCAACTATAATCTGACCACCCTTTATTAAAGAAAGGAAGAGGTAAAACTTGGCCATAAAACCAGCTGTTGGAGGGACACCTGCTAAAGAAAATAAAAATACTAACATCAAAAAGCTAACCATTGGTATAGCCTTGCTTAATCCTGAGAGGTTTGGTATCATCATATAGTCTTGATTTAAACGAGCAAGATAGGTTAGGATGGTAAAGATTCCGATTGTTGTAAAAAGATAAATTACCATGTAAAAGATGGCAAAGGCATAACCATAAAACTCTGCAGAAATCAACCCAAGAAAGGCGTATCCTGCGTGAGCAACCGAAGAGTAGGCTAACATTCGGACTATGTGGTCCTGCTTTATAGCCATCACATTCCCGACTAAAATTGTAAGAAGAACGATGGGGATCAACAACTCCCGAACCTCTACTCTAACAGGGGCAAAAGATAACATAAGAACTTTGACCAATGCCGAAAGCACGGCAAGCTTCATTATACCAGCAATGAAAGCTGTAATTGGTATAGGACTTGCTTGATAAGCATCTGGAGCCCACATGTGGAAAGGAACAAGAGCCATCTTAATGGAAAATCCGGCAATAAGAATTAATACAGCTAATACTAAATAGTTTTTATTAGGTAGCTTGGCAGAATTAAAAAAAACTTCCTTAAATTCTACGGTTCCGCATTGATAATAGATAATACCTATAGCTAACCAAAGAAGAACAGATGATAAACATCCGACAACAAAATACTTAAGAGCTCCTTCTACATTCTTTTTGTCATACACTACATTACTTGCAATTAAAAAGTAAACTGGAATACTAAGCAATTCAATCCCTAAATAAAGAGTTACAAGATCCATGGCTGAAACAGCAACACTTGCACCTATAAGCGAAAAAAGCGTTAATGCATATATCTCACCATAGTTTAATTTTTGATGACCTTGTAAAAAATTATAATAAACAAAAACTAACAAAACCGTCCCAAAGAAAAGGAATAATTTTACTGTGCTTGAATAAAAATCGACGCTATAAGATTGAGTAAAATTACCAAAGGGAATGAAAAAAATTAAAAAATTCAAAAAAATCAAGGTAAAAAGGGCTAAGGCAAAGGCATATACTTTGTTCTTGATAAAACGATCTATCAAAAAAATTAAGGAACTTATAAGAAGGAGGATTATCTCACCTGCTATTAAACTGAAATTAAGTTGAAACTGCATAGAGTTTACCCCTCCTTAGCGTAGGTATGTTAAAATTTGGACGACTGATGTAGTCATCAAGTCTAAGAATGGCTTAGGATATAAACCGATTAAGAATACTAAGAAAACCATTGGGATTAGGGCTGCAAGTTCGGTTGCTTTCATTGGCTCTAAGCCAAACAAATAATCTTTTGGTTTTTCAAAAAAGACCCTTTTATACAGATAGAGCATGTAAGCTGCTCCAATTATCACTCCTGTTGCTGCAAAGAGAACGACTACTTTATTTGATAAAAAGGTGCCAAGAAGTATTAGAAATTCTCCAACGAAGCCATTGGTCCCAGGTAACCCGATGCTTGCTAAGGTAAAGATCATGAAGAGGGCAGAGTATAAAGGAAAGGCTGTTGCCAAACCACCATAATAGTTGATAGCTCGACTGTGGGTCCTATCATATATAACTCCAACGCACATAAACAGCGCACCTGTAACGATTCCATGGTTTACCATCTGTAAGATGGCTCCCTTTATTCCAATAGGATTAAAAGAAAAAATTCCTAAGGTAACAAATCCCATGTGGCTTACTGAACTGTAGGCAATAAGCCTTTTAAGGTCAAGTTGCCATAGACAGGCTAATCCTGCATAAATTATGGCAATTACTGACAAAATTAAGATCATTTTTGCAAAGTATTCTGAAGCATTGGGGAACATTGGTAAAAGGAAACGAACCATTCCGTAGCCACCCATTTTAATTAAGATCCCAGCCAAGATTACCGAACCTGCAGTTGGTGCTTCAGTGTGAGCATCGGGAAGCCATGTATGGACCGGCCACATGGGAACTTTGATAGCAAAGGCAATTAAAAAAGCAAGGAAAAGTAGCTTTTCTACTTCAAAAGAATAGGATCTTCCAAGTAGGTATTGATAATCAAAAGTTCCGTATAAATTATAAATATAGAGTATTGCAATTAAAAGGAATACAGAGCCAAAGAAGGTATACAAGAAAAACTTTATGGTTGAATAAATTCTTCTTGGTCCACCCCAAATTCCGATTATTAAATACATTGGTATTAGAATTGCCTCCCAAAAGACATAAAAGAGCAATAAATCTAAAGCAATAAAAACACCAACCATGGCTATGTTAGTAAAGAGCAAGGCTAAGTAAAATTCTTTTACCTTTTCTTTAATAGAATGCCAGGAAATTAAAATACAAAGAAGAGTGGTTAAAGTAGCAAGTGGAACAAATAGAATGCTAATTCCATCAACCCCTAAAAAGTAGGTTGAGTTTATAAACGGAAGCCAGGGTCTTTTCTCAACAAATTGAAATGAAGGTGAAGAATAATCAAAATTAAAAAGAAGGTAAAGAGACAAAGCAAAATCTATCAATATTGTTAACAAAGAAAGAATCTTAATCGCCTGTTCATTTTTTCTGTTTATAAAGAAGATCAAAAGGATGCCTAAGATTGGTAACCATAGGATCAAGGAAAGAATCGGAAACTGCATATCCACCTCTTACCCCCGCCTAATTAAGATAATAATAAACCACAAAGTATAGAATTAGTCCTAATATTATGCCCCATAGATAGTAATTTAAAATACCATTGTGAAACCTTTGAATTAAACCGCCGAAGGAAGTTGTAACTTTAGCTGAACCATTCACTGTATGATCGATTACAAAGGTATCAACGATAAGGTTAACAAATGTCCTCGCAAGGAAGAAGGTGGGAAGAACAAATGTATAATGGTATAGTTCATCAAAATACCATTTATTGTACAAGAATTTGTATAGTTTTTTAAAATTAGAGGAGAAAAGGGTTTCAAGCCTTGGGTTCTTAACATAAACTAAGTAAGCAAAAAAAATTCCTATCAAACCAGCAACCACGGATAAAGCCATTAGTCCATACTCCAAGGCATGGTCGGTAATCTCAACTTCATGATGATAAACTACCTGCTCTAAGAACTTCTGAAAATTGGCTCCACCTCCGAGAGACTCAGGTATCCCAAGCCAACCAGAGAAGATTGCACCGATAGATATTACAATAAGAGGAATGGTCATAACTTTGGGAGATTCATGGGGGTCCTTACCATGAAGATAGCTTCTTCCACGAAATTCTCCGTGAAAGGCTTTGAAGAATATTCTGAAGGTATAGAAGGCAGTCAACCCAGCAACGATCAACCCAATTAACCATATAGCTTTACCCCAAGGATAGGGTGAAAAGTAAGCCATAGCAAGGATCTCATCCTTACTGAAAAATCCTGCTAACCCAGGAATCCCTGAGATGGATAGGCTTGCGATCAAGAAGGTAGCATAGGTTATTGGCATATACTTCTTTAGCCCACCCATGTAGCGAATGTCGTTCGGGTCGGGTGCATGATGCATAGCATGAATGACAGATCCTGCCCCAAGGAACAGTAAAGCCTTGAAATAGGCATGAGTAAAAAGATGGAACATCCCAGCAGAAAAGGCACCGACGCCGCAAGCCATAAACATGTATCCAAGTTGAGACAAAGTTGAATAGGCAATCACTCGCTTGATGTCAAACTGGGTTGGTGCAATCGTTGCCGCCATAAAGCAAGTAAAGGCTCCCACAAAGGCAACCATAGCCATCGCTTCATCCGACATCACATAAAGAGGACTGAGCCTTGAAACCATAAAGACCCCAGCTGTTACCATGGTTGCCGCGTGTATCAAAGCGGAAACTGGGGTTGGACCTTCCATAGCATCTGGCAACCAAACATGGAGCGGGAATTGAGCACTCTTCCCCATAGCACCACAGAAGAGAAGAAAAGCAATCAGGAAAGGCACATAGACTTCATAGCCCAAAATCTCTATGTAAGCATTCTTTATGGCTGGAAGCCTCTCAAAAATTTCGGTGTAGTAAAGAGTCCCTAAGTAATAAAAAACCATAAATATCCCAAGGGCAAAACCAAAATCTCCTACACGATTAACAACAAAGGCTTTGATGGCAGCGTTTGATGCACTCTTCTTTTCATACCAAAAACCAATCAAAAAATATGAACAAAGACCAACCAACTCCCAACCAAGGAAAAGCTGTGCCAAATTGTTTCCAAGAACAAGCATCAACATGCTAAAGGTAAAGAGAGATATGTATGAGAAAAACCTGTAATACCCTGGGTCACCGTGCATGTATCCAATTGAGTATACATGAATAAGAAAGGACAAAGAAGTAACCATTGCACACATCATGGCTGACAAGGGGTCAACTTGAAATCCAATACCAACCTTTAAGGAACCTGCAACAAGCCAGCTGTATAAGTCAAAATTATAAGTCCGACCTTGTATTACATCATACAAAACTAAAAGAGATAAAATAAAACTTCCGAACAAAGAAAGAACAGGCAGGATATGGGCTTTATCCTTAAAATATCTTTTACCAAAGATCAAAGTGATTAAGCTTGCGATTAAAGGGAGAACTGGGATTAAGATAACCGCTACATTCATCACTAACCCCTAAACAAATTGATTTCTTCTGTGTAAACTTTCTTAAGTTTCTTATAAAGTGCTACCGCTAAGGTTAACCCAACGGCAGCTTCTGCCGCAGCCATGGCTATTATAAAAAATACCAATATGTAGCCGGTGGCATCCTTTCTAAAATAGCTTATACTGGCAAAGAGAATGATCAAAGCGTTTAACATGATTTCAACGCAGGCAAGCAATATAATTAGGTTTCTTCTAAAAATAAAACCAAAAAGACCGATCATAAAAAGGATTAAAGATAAATAAATGTAAGAGTTTAAATCAACCAAGTCTCTCCTCCTTAGCTTTTCTTAATAAAAACACAGTGCCTAACACAACGACGAGTAAAATAACTCCTATGAGCTCAAACTGAAATAGATACTCAGTAAAAAGATAACGAGCCATCATCTTTAAAGCTTGAGATGATGTTGGATCTATAGGCAAAAGGGTTCTTATACTTGTGCTCATGCTAAAAATTAGAACAAAATACTTTATAAAAAGGAAGGCAAAGAGGATAAAGAATATTAACCCTAAGGAAAAGCGTCTAACAAAAACTCTAAACCGTGCCTCTTTTTGTAAATTTATCAAATAAACGACAAAAAGAAACAATACTACAACTGCTCCTGCATAAACAATAATCTGAACGGCGCTCAAAAATTCTGAACCAAGCAAATAGAGAATAAATGCCTGATGAACTACAAGAACAAGCAAAGAAAGAAGGGCATGAACAGGATTTCGACTAAACACTGTAAACAAACCCGAAAGGATCATAGCAAAGCCTAAATAGTAAAAAGCTAAGTCTTGTGCGCCCATTCCTACACTCCGGTAAAGTTCCTCTTTCTTATGGGTAAGAACTTTTCAGGTATACCCCTTGGCTTCCAGAAGGGGTTTAGATAAGGTCTCTTGGCTTTAGCGATGAACTCATCCCAATTGGCAAGGAGCCTCTCTTTGGTGAAGAAAACCTCATCCCGAGTAAAGCCAACATACTCAAAAAACTCGGTGAGTACTATAGCGTTAACCGGGCAAACCTCCTCGCAGTAGCCGCAGTAAACACATCTTAAAGCCTCTATTTCATACTTCACAACCCTTCTCTTCATCGTCTCCTTATCTACTTCATACTCAACCTTTATGCACTGAGAGGGACAAACCCGAACACACCTCATGCAGGCAATGCAAAGAGTATCCCCGGTATTTGGGTCACGAACAAGGGCATGCCTTCCTCTAAAACCAGGGGCTGGTATAACTTTGTCCTTTTCAGGATACTGAATGGTTACAAACCTTTCAAAAAGCATCTTTTTCAGAGTTAGAAAAAGACCTTTCCAAATTTCTATCAGCAATATCTTCTGCAATAGGTTCATCGGCTAAACCCCTTCCCCCTCTATAGGTATAGTTTTAAAAAGGCGGTAACAAACAGGTTTGCTAAGGCAAGGGGGATTAAGACCTTCCATCCAAGCCCCATAAGTTGGTCGTACCTATACCTGGGAAGCGTTGCCCTAACCCAAATGTAGAAGAAAAGCAAAACATAAAGCTTTAGCAGAAACCAAATAAAAGGGAGGCGAGGAACCTCAAAAGGTCCTGCATATCCGCCGAGGAAACAGGTTACAGCAAGGGCGCTCATCACAACCATTCCAAAATATTCGGCAAGATAAAAAAGGGCAAACCTTATGCCGCTATACTCCACAAAGTAACCCGCTACAAGCTCGGTCTCAGCCTCCGGTAAATCAAAGGGAACACGGTTTGTCTCAGCAAGGGCACAAACCATAAAAACAAAAAAGCCAACGACCTGAGGAATGAGGTATACTTTGAAGGGAGAGGCAACCTGAGCCTTAACAATATCTTGAAGATTAAAAGAGCCAGCCATTACAACTACCGAAAGAAGGGCTAAGGACATGGCTATCTCATAACTGATCACCTGAGCGCTTGACCTTAGTCCACCAAGCAAAGCATAGCGTGAGTTGGAAGCCCATCCCGAAAGGATTACCCCATAAGCGCTAAGAGAGCTTAGAGCCAGAATAAAAAGAAGCCCGACGTTCAAGTTGCTTAACACAAAACTTTCCCAAAGTGGGATCAAGGCAACTCCTGTCCCTGCACAAACCAAAGAAATAAGAGGAGCAATCTTAAAAACCGGCTTATCTACATTGTAAGGAATAATGTCCTCTTTTTGCAAAAGCTTTAACACATCAGCTATAGGCTGAAGCAAACCCCTTGGTCCAACCCTATTGGGCCCAAGCCTCTGCTGCATTCTTGCAATAATCTTTCTTTCAGCATAGGTCAAATAAGCTACATGAAGAAGGGTAAGGTTTAACAGTATAAAGGCTACGATAAACACTAATAAAGGATAGGGTAGTTGCGCTATGATATCAGACATCCCCTCTGATCCCCCCTCTTTACTCAATAAAAAGTGCTACTTATCTATCGCAGTCGCCAAGCACCACATCTAAGGTTCCAATGATGGCTACTAAGTCAGCTATCATATGTCCTCTTGCAAGCTCAGGAATTGCTGAAATGTGCACAAAAGAAGGCGTTCTAATTCTCAACCTCCAAGGGTTTGGACCGCCATCGCTTACTACATAAACTGCAAGCTCACCTTTAGGAGATTCAATACTAGCAAAGGCTTCTCCGGGAGGTACAACAGGTAATTCCTTTCCGGTGAAGATAAAACCCTTTTTTGGATGGGGTTTAGGTTCGGGCTCTCTTACCCGGGTAGGCAATAAAAGGTCAGGTGCCCCCTCTGCTAAAACAGGCTCCCCTTCAACCTCTTTAAGCTTATCCAAACACTGCCTTATTATCCAGTTTGATTGACGAAGCTCCTTCATCCTCACCTTATACCTGTCGTAGGTGTCCCCCCTTTCACCCACTGGCACCTCAAACTCCACCTCGTCATAGGCATCATAGGGTCTAAACTTTCTCACATCATAGGCTACCCCTGAGCCTCTAAGGACTGGCCCAGTCAACCCAAGGTTTATAGCTGTTTCAGCATCAACGACCGCAACATCCCTTGTTCTTTTAAGCCAAATCCTGTTTACATCGATCAAAGTCTCGTACTCAAGGATCCTTTGAGGAAACTCTTCGGTAAACTTTCTTAGCTCATCGATGATCTCTTGTGTAAAGTCAAGCCTTACCCCACCTACCCTAACATAACTATGGGTTAGCCTTGCCCCACAGACCTTTTCAAAGATGTTTAGCAACCATTCCCTGTCTCTGAAACAATACAGAAACACGGTCATCGCTCCGATATCGAGGGCATGAGTGGCAAGCCAAAGAAGATGGCTTGAAATCCTTGCCATCTCACCAACTATAGTTCGGATAAGGCGAGCCCTTCTTGGTGGGGTAATTCCCAAAAGCTTCTCAAAGGCAAGACAAAAGGCAATGTTGTTTGCCGCTGAAGCGATGTAGTCAAGCCTATCTGAAAGGACGATCGTTTGATTGTAGTTTAGATGCTCGGCAAGCTTTTCCACACCCCGGTGAAGATAACCTATCCTTGGGTCGCACTTGACGATGGTCTCACCATCAAGCTCAAGAACAAGCCTCAACACCCCATGAGTTGAAGGGTGATGAGGTCCCATGTTTATGGTAAGATGCTCAGGCTCACCCTTATCGCTCCCGTTCTTAATTACCTCAACGTATAGGCTCATTTAGCACCTCTTACGCTTGCCAAAAACTCCTTGTAACCCTTCCACTCCCTCTCCTCAGTTAAAAACAAAGGATAATCCTTTCTCAAAGGATAGCCCTCCCAATCCTCAGGCATAAGCAACCTTCTGAGGTCAGGATGCCCCTTAAAAACAATGCCAAACATGTCGTAGCATTCCCTCTCAAACCAATTGGCAGTCTTCCAAAGCCCTGTAATCGAATATTGCCAAGCATCCTTTTCTGGTATAGGGACCTTAACCCGAATTAGCTTTTTTTCGTCAAGATTATAAAGATGGTAGACTACTTCAAACCTCTCTTGCTTCTTTTCTGATTTGTAGCCCTGATAGTCAACCCCACAAAGGTCTATAAGATGCTTGAACCCCTTTTCCTTTAAGTAAGAAATAAGGTCTACAGAACCTTCCCTCCGGCAAATTATAGTTAAAACATCCTTTTCAAGAACCTCTAAAACATCCTTGGGGAATCTTTCTTTAAGCTCTGCTAAAAAGTCCATAGTTATCTCCAAAAGCCCCATCTACCATGTTCTTTCTTGATCTTTTCTTGAAGTTGAACCAACCCGTAGATTAAAGCTTCAGGCCTTGGTGGGCATCCAGGTATATACACATCAACGGGCAAGAACTCATCTGCTCCTTGAACGACGGAGTAGGTTCTAAAAACACCTCCAGAGCAAGCGCAACTTCCCATGGCGATGACATACTTAGGCTCTGGCATCTGATCATAAACTCTTCTTACCATAGGAGCCATCTTTTTTGTGACGGTCCCAGCAATGATTATAGCGTCTGCTTGCCGAGGTGAGGCTCTAAAGATTATGCCAAATCTATCAAGGTCAAAATGGCTGGCACCAGTTGCCATCATCTCGATGGCACAGCAGGCAAGACCAAAGGTTAAAGGCCAAAGAGACCCAGCCCTTGCCCAATTGAAAAGCTTATCCAAAGGAGTAATAAAAACTAGGGTACCCGGTATCTGCCTTATGTCCTTTCCAACTTCAACCGTCCCTTCTATTCCCATTGTAAAGCTCCCTCACTCCAGGCATAAACATAGGCTAATAATAGCATAACAACGAAGACGGTTATCTCCACGAACCCAAACCAAGATAGTTCCTCAAGTATAACTGCCCAGGGATACAAAAAGACAACCTCAACATCAAACACAAGGAAGATCAGGGCTATTAGATAGAAACGAACATGAAAGGGAACCCAGCCAGGTCCCGAAGGGTCAACGCCACACTCATAGGGGATGTATTTTCGGGGATCAGGTCTCCGTGGAGCAAGAATCCGATTGGCAAGAAGCATTACAGAGCCTAATATCAAGAGGATAAAAGCGGCAATCAGAAACGGAAGCATTGCGCCCATTGTTTAACTTCCCTCTCCCTTGGTTTCCTTTAGTTCCAAAGCATCGTTCGGACAGGCTATAACGCAAAAGGGTTTTTCTCCTTTAGCAACTCTTTCCCAACAAAGGTCGCACTTCCCGACGGTGCCTACATAGAAGTTAAACCTTGGGACCCCCCAAGGGCAGGCTTCCATACAGTTTTTGCAGCCCACACATTCCTTTTGATAAAAAGCAACAACCTCTCCCTTTCTTACCAAGGCTCCAACCGGGCAGGCTGCTGCGCACTGAGGCTTCTTACACTGAAGACAAGAAAAATAGGCGAATTTATTCCCTACCTTAAGGATCCTACAGTTTGAAAGGCCAGCATGCCCCTCAGCGCAAGCCTTAACGCATTCCTCACAACCGGTGCATTTTTCCACATAGTGGACAATCGTATAAGCCATGCTTTTTTAATATTTTTTTTTACCTTCCTTGTCAAGATTGAATTTTTAG
>CAZJUD010000076.1:0-7869 GCA_964549125.1 uncultured Caldimicrobium sp. | reverse complement strand
GAAAAGCTTGATTTAATGGGACTTTTTTAAGGTTTAAGCCTAATCTTTCGCTCTCGGCTATGACTTCTTTGCAGGCAGGACAATGTAGAGAATAGATTAAGATAAAATTTGTTTTTACCTTGTCTTCTTTTGAGATGATTGGGGATGGTGAGGAAATATAGAGCCCCAGGGCAAGACTAATCAACCCGAAGAGAAAAGCAAACAAAACATGAGATGAGGAGATGGGTTCGTCTTTTAGATAGGTTAAGACGAAAATAGCTCCAAAAAGGGTTATAGAAAACACTACTATACAAAACCAACAGGGCTCAGAACTGTTCATAAAGAAAAAAAAGATTAAATAGGCATTCCCTATCAGACCTGAACTTAAAAGATAGAGAAGTAAATTTTTAAATAAACTACCTCCAGTTTTTTGATATAAGTATAAAAGACATATTAAAGCAGTGTAAAAAAGCAGGGCAAGGATTAAAAGATATTTTTTTCCAAGGAGAAGGAGCTCCTCCGCTACTAAACAGCCAGAGGTTGGGCATATGCTTTTTTTGAAGTAATTTTCAAGAATGAATTCTAAACCTACAAAGAGGACCCCAAAGATAAAGATAAAGTAACATAGCTTTAGGATGAATGAGCTTCCCTTTTTCATGCCTGAAATCAAAGTTTACTCTAACCTAAGCTAAAGTAAAGTCTTGTTATCTTCTTTGGGATGATTTATAATCAAAATAGAGCGATGAAAAAGAACATTTTGTTATCCCTGTTGATTGCTTTTTCCGGACTATTATTTTTTGACATTGCTTTTTCTGGGGATATTAACATTACCGCAGACAAGATGGAGGTTTTAGAGGATGAAGGAATAGCCATCTTTACCGGAATGGTCTACGCTGAAGAAAAGGATCTAAAGCTCTGGGCTGATAAACTCTATATTTACTACACAAAATCTGAAAAGGGGCGCGAACTTCAAAAGGGGGTTGCGATCGGTAAAGTTCGTATAGAAAAGGGTAAATGGAAGGCAAGCGCAGGCAAAGCTACTTATTTTAAGCCAGAAGAAACGCTTATTTTAGAAGACCAACCGAAGGTTTGGTACGAGAACCACCTTGTTGAAGGTGATGTTGTGATAGTTTATTTTAACGAAGAGCGAAGCGAAGTTTTATCTAAGGGTGGAAGGGTTAGAGCGGTAATTAGGAGATAGCATGTCCCTTATAGCTAAGAACTTAAAGAAAAGCTTTAAAAAAAGATTGGTGGTTAAAGGAGTTAGCGTAGAGGTTTATCGGGGAGAAATTGTAGGGCTTCTTGGTCCTAACGGTGCTGGGAAAACTACTACCTTTTACATGATCGCAGGTTTTTTGCATCCAGATGAAGGAAGGATTTATCTCAACGACGAAGACATTACTGACCTTGATGTTGCTGAGCGTGCCAAAAGAGGAATAGTTTATCTTCCTCAGGAAACTTCTGTTTTTCGGAGCCTTACCGTTGAGGAAAACCTTCGTATGGGTATAGAAGGTAAAAATTTATCCGCTAATGGCTCTAACAAAAGGGAACTTTTTGAACGCTATGTAGAGCTTTTTGAACTTAAGGGACTTCTTAGAGAGAAGGCTCACCATCTTTCAGGAGGAGAAAAAAGAAGAGTTGAGGTTGTTCGTGCCCTCTTAACCGAGCCCCTTTTTATCCTTCTTGATGAACCCTTTGCCGGTATAGACCCTATAGGTATTTCCCAGCTAAAAAAACTTTTTAAAACTCTTAAAGAGGCAAACATAGGTCTTATCATATCTGACCATAACGTTAGGGATACTTTACAGATTTGCGACCGAGCCTATGTCATCGCTGATGGGGAAATAATTGGAAGTGGCGATGCCAAAAGTTTGGTTGAAAATTCTTTGGTAAGAGAAAAATACTTAGGTCAAGAATTTAGGATTTAGGCCTATGGAAGTCAAAAATCAGCTTAAGCTTGTCCCACAGCTGCTTTTAACTCCCCAGCTAAAGCTTCTTCTTAAAGTTTTACCCATGAACACCTTGGAGCTTCAAGAATACCTTCTTGAAGAGGTAAACAACAATCCTTTTTTGGAGATTGAATTTAAGGACCTTCCTACAGAACCAACAAGAAAACAAACAAGAAGTAGTGATGAGGTCCATCTTAGCGAAGAAGTTGACTGGGACTACGGTAATATCAGATACCATTTTGGAGAGGAGGAGCCAGAAGAAGAGGTAAACATAATTGAAAGGACGGTCAAAGCTGAAGAATCCTTAGCTGATTATCTTTTATGGCAATTGAGCTTAAAGGATGTTACTGAGCTTGATAAAAGGGTTGCTCAATACATAATTGGGAACCTTGATGATCGCGGTTATCTTCGGGTGTTGCCGGAAGATATTTCAAAAGATACAGGTCTGCCTCTCGAAAGAATAGAAAAGGTTAGAAATATAATAAAATTTCTTGACCCGGTTGGCGTTGCTTCTCTCAATTTAAAGGAATGCCTTTTAGCTCAACTTGAATCCTTGGGCTTTAAAGATAATAGCTTACCCTATAGGATTGTGAAAGATTACCTTGAAGAAATCCCTAAAGGCGCTGAGAGACTTTCTCAGTTTTTAGATGTTTCGTCCGAAGAGGTAGAAGAGGCTTTATCGGTTATAAAAAGCCTTGAGCCTTATCCAGCTCGAAACTTTCGTTCCGTAAACCAGTTTTCAGTTGTTCCAGATCTAAGGTTTTATGAAGAAGATGGCGAGTGGAAGGTTGAGGTCCTTAAAGAAAACCAGTTTGAGCTAAAGCTTAACAACTACTATACCCAATTCTTAAAAAGAAGGTTAAAGGGGGTGCCCAAGCAAACCCAAGAGTATCTTCGGGAAAAAATGCGAATGGCAGAAACCTTACTTAAGGCGTTAGATTATAGATATACAACCCTTTATCGCATAGGCAAAGCTATCTTGGACCACCAAAAGGAGTTCTTCGAGAAAGGTCCAAAGTATTTAAAACCCTTGACTTTAAGGATGCTTGCCGAGGAAACAAACCTTCATGAATCAACCGTAAGCAGGGTTGTTTCACAGAAGTATGTTGATACCCCCTTGGGAATCTTTCCTCTCAAGTATTTTCTATCTGGGGGATATGTAAAGTCCTCTGGTGAGGGTGTGTCATCTAAAGCTATTATGAACTATCTAAAAGAGTTGATTGAAAAGGAAGATAAGACCAAGCCTTTAAGCGATGCCGAGCTTGCTAAAGAGCTTCAGAAAAGGCTTGGGGTAAAGATCGCCAGAAGAACGGTTACAAAGTATAGAGAAATGCTAAACATCCCATCCATGAGAGAGCGGAAGAAAAAATAAATCCAAGGAGGAGGTGCTATGGAGTTTCATTTTACCTTTAAAGGTATGGATTCTTCACCAGCCATAGCTCAATACGCAGAAAAGAAGTTTAGCAAGCTTGAGAAGTATTTTTACGGACCGGTGCATGCTCAAGTTGTTTTTAAAAGGGAAAAGTTCCGCGAAATCTGTGAGGTAATTTTAACTGGTGATGGGGAAAGGATCGTCGTAAAAGAGGAAACAGATGATGTATACTCATCCATCGATTTTGCCTATGAGTCCTTAGAAAAGCAGGTTAAAAAATTAAAGGAAAAGAAAAAGGAGATTAGACCGCCAAGGGAGGTAACCGAAACACGAACTATTCCTACAGCAGGCTATACCGTGCAAGAGGTTGAAGTTTCGCCACTTTCAACGGAGGAGGCTTTTGAAATCTTTCGTAAAGGTAGGGATACGGTTTTTCTTTTTTACAACACCGATTATGAGAAGATATGTTGCCTCTATAGGGCTGGTGATAAAGAAATAATGTTAGTGCCTGTTCTATCTTAAAGATGCAACCCTACTTAGTCATCATCACTGGAGAATCTGGGGCGGGGAAGAGCACCGCCCTTCGTACCTTTGAAGATTTAGATTTTCTTGCTATCGACAACTTCCCTATAAGGCTTTTAAAATCCTACTTAAAGGAAGTTAGCGAATCAAGGCTTACGGATAAAATAGCCATAGTTGTTGACCTAAGGGACCCTTACTTTTTACAAGAGTTCCCTAAGGTCTATTCTGACCTCCGAAGAGAGTATCCAAACTTTGAGCTTTTATATTTAACCGCAAACACCGAGGTTCTCATTACAAGGTATAACCAGACAAGAAGACCTCACCCCCTTCTTCGAGAAGAAAAAAACATTGAGTCTGCGGTAAGGAAAGAAAAGGAGCTTTTATCCTTTCTTCAAGATTATGCAACCTACATCATTGAAACAAGCAACTTTACCTATCATCAACTCAGAGCAGAAATTCAAAGGATCTTCGGACGAGGTGAAAGCTTACACAAGCCTTTTCTGCACATCATTTCTTTTGGTTTTAAGTACGGGCTTCCTTTTGAGGCAAACTACATCTTTGATGTAAGGGCCCTACCAAATCCATATTTTATCCCTGAGCTAAAACCTTTACCTGGAACAGACGAGAGAATAATTCGCTACCTTTTGGCTGACGAGAAAACTGAGAAGTATTTGCAAGGCATTGTAGAATTTTTGAGAATGGTTATCGGTTTTCATCTTGCCGAGGGAAGACGATACTTGGCTGTAGGAATAGGATGCACAGGCGGAAGGCATAGGTCTCCAGCCATCTCCCATCTACTTTATCAACGTTTAAAAGAAGAGTTTAAAGAATTAGAAATAGGGCTAACCTTGAGAGACCTTGCGCGTGAAGACCTTTCTTAAAAAAGAGGACATCTTAAAAATTGCTGAATTAGAAGCCTCTCTTTTTAAAAAAAGAGCCTGGAGTTTAGAACTCGTAGAAAGCGAGCTTGAAAATCCGCAAAACTTGGTCATAGCAGTGGAGGATGATTTTTCAGAAATTATCGGCTATATTATAGCCAAAGTAATTCTTGATGAGGCAGAGGTCTTGCGATTTGGAGTAAAAAAGGAAAGGCAAGGACAGGGGATAGGAAGAGGATTACTAAGGGTAACGCTTGATATGTTGAAGAGGAAAGGTGTGAAGAAGGTTTTCCTTGAGGTTTCGGCTGATAATATAAAAGCTCAAAGATTATATGAAAGCTTTGATTTTAAAAAGGTTGGAGAAAGAAGGGGCTACTATTCACCCGACAAACCAGCTTTTATTATGTGTAAGACATTAGAGGAGGGGGAGCTATGTTGAGGGTAGGGATTAACGGTTTTGGAAGGATTGGTAGAGCAGTACTTCGGGCACGTTTTAAATATCCAGAGTTTAACAATTTTGAAATCGTAGCTATAAACGACCTTGCACCTCCTCAAATGATCGCCCATTTGTTTAAGTATGACACTATCTTTGGGAAGCTCCCCTATCAAGTAGAAATTAAGGATGATTCTATGGTAGTTAATCAAAAGGAGATAAAGATATTTCAAGAGAAGGACCCTGCTAAGATTCCCTGGGAAGAGGTAGGAGTTGACTATGTTATTGAATCTACAGGGCTTTTTACGGACGCGGAATCGGCAAAAGCTCACCTTAGGGGTACTGTTAAGAGGGTGATCATTTCTGCCCCAGCCAAAGGGGAAGATGTAACCATTGTGATGGGAGTAAACGAAGAGGTCTACGACCCTAAAAAACACTTCATCATCTCTAACGCCTCTTGCACCACCAATTGTTTAGCTCCTGTTTTAAAGCTTCTTGATCAGCATTTTACGATCGAAAGAGGATTTATGACTACGGTTCACGCCTACACGAACGACCAAAGATTACTTGACATGGTTCACAAAAGTGACTTTAGACGAGCAAGAGCAGCAGCTTTAAACATGGTGCCTACTACTACAGGTGTAGTAAAGGCTTTAAAGAAGGTCTTACCACACCTTGCTGATAGAATAGACGGCATGTCCATACGAGTTCCGACACCTGATGTTTCTTTGATAGATTTGGTTTTAGATGTTAAAGAAGAAACCTCTGTAGAGGAGGTAAATAAAATTTTTAAAGAGAACCAAAATCGTTACATTGCTTACATAGAGGAACCTTTAGTATCAATGGACCTTGTAGGAGATCCACATAGTGCTATCGTTGACGGATTGTTAACAAAGGTTATCGATAAGAAGATGATTAAAGTTATAGCCTGGTATGATAATGAATGGGGTTATTCAGTAAGACTGCTTGATTTAATTAATTATATATCTAAGTTTGAAAGTTGATGCAGACGCAGGAACAGTTTGTTTCTCAAGCTTATTTAGCAAATTTAGCAGAAACTTACATAGAAAAGGTTGAATTTGATAAAAAATATGAACCTCTTATTCTTGCTTTTCAATCCTTTCCAGGCTTAAAGAATCAGTTTGAAAATCTACTGAAAGAGGTCTTTCATCCTTATAGAAATACTCAATTAGTTCTTGAAGAGCTTAGGCTATTTTTGCTTAACAATGTAGCGTATGTGTATAAAAATGAATTTTTTGACCAATTCTTACAATTGCTTTTTGACCTATTATTTGGATTCTATGGAGAAGAAAAAGATGTTAATACTAAAGTTAGTGAAATCCTTCTTTCTCTCTTGAAAAAAGTAATAGAAAGTGGAATAGATATTAAGAAATTAAAGTCATTGTTTATAAGTTTAATTGAAAGATTTTTGTCTTTAAATGATAATCAATTTAAGTCTTTTTTTGAAATAGCTATTTCGTTAAAGAAGATATTATGGCAAATTAATGAAAAAATTTTTGACGAAAATTTAGAATTTTTATCGAAAGAATTACTAATTCGTTATTCTTTGAATGTCTATGTCTTATACAAACAAATTCAAGGAAAATTACCATCTAATCAAGAGATAATTGAAAATTTTAATTTAATAGAGCGAAGAGATCTAAATTTGCTTTCTTTAAAGGAGTTATTATCCTTACCAGATCACTTAGAGCTATTAAAGATATTAAAAGAAGTTATATTTAAAATAATCACTAATAAGAAAATTTCTCTAAGTGAAGAAGAAAAATTATCTATTTTGCTTTCATTATTAGAAATTTCCGATTTAGGCTTGTTGCATGAAGAGCTTCTTCGTGATGTAAACAAAATATTAATCTCAATGATAGAAGCGAAACCCCATGAACATCTTGAAGAGTTTATAGTTAAATTTTTTGTCTTTTTAAGACAGAAGTCTAATCTTTATCCATGGACAGTTTTTGAATGTATTAAAAGTATAGGCACTGCTATTCTAAAGAAAAAGGCTGTATATTTAACTGAAGTTTTTATTCAAGAGGTTTTAAAATACGGTTTTACACCTCCAGCTATAACTGGGATTGATTTAAATTGGAAAGTTAAAAGGAATCCCTATCATGTGCAAAATATTAAAGTTTGGTTAGAAATTTATAGACAAAATCCTGAATGGTGTAGTAGTTTATTAATAGGTTTGATTATATATATAAAACTTTATGGTGTATTAATAAACGATACGGATTTATTTCAGAGGGAGATAAGTAATTTATTAAATTCGGAAATAAAGCATACATACAATCAAGTAAAACAGTTTTGTAGAACTATTCCTGTTTTCTTTCATGAGATAGGAGCAGAAGGACTTATACGTGATCTTTCAACTTATCTTGATGAAGTATTCGGAAGGAAAAATAGTCTATTTCATTTTTTGAGAAAATTTATTCATGTTGAAAGTTCAAGTTTAGTTGTTAATTTGATGGAAGATATAATGAGATTTTGGTTTACTCTAAATCCAAATTCTATAGCAAAATATTTACCTGATCTTTTGTTAAATAAAATCCTTAGTGAAGAATTTAAGTACCACTTAGAAATGCAAAATATGCTTTTTTCCATTTTTAAAGTTATGGGAATATATGAAATTGAAAAACTCTTTGAACTTGATTTTGAGCAGTTAGAAAGATATTTATCTTCAGTAAACCAAGATTCTAATCTTAAATCTGTATTTCTTAGTTT
>CAZJUD010000075.1:0-31838 GCA_964549125.1 uncultured Caldimicrobium sp. | reverse complement strand
GCTTGCAAAGAAGTTCCTCCTTGCTGTCCCAAGAAGCCTGCCTCAGAGCACGATAAGGCAGGCTCACCTATCAAAGGGATTTATTTTAAAGAGTTTTTTGAGCCAAAGCAAAGGAAGCACCTCTTTGTCTCAGTCATTCCGTTATACGACGAAATGGGAGACCTATTGGGATATCTACACTTTATAGAAGATAGAACAGAGGAAAAGGAGTTAGCGGAGCTTTTAAAGATTACGGTAGACCTTTATCCTGGGTTATTCTTCATAAACGATGATAACTTCAACATCGTTTATGCTAGCAAAACTTTAAAACTTCTTTTAGAAGAAGAATGCCCAAAGTGTCATTACATCCTTTACGGAAGGAGTATGCCTTGTTCAGACTGTCCTTTATTGACGGGCAAAAGGGAAAGTGATCGTATTCTCTATTCTCCAAAGCTTGGCAAGTATTTTCAACGTTATTTCCGTATATTCCATACCAAATCTGGTAAAACTTTAAAATTGACCTTCTACAACGATGTCACCGAGATAGTTAGGCTCTTTGAGGAAAACCCAGTAGCTATTGTCATCACAAAGCTTGATGGCACACTTATAAATGTAAACAGAGAGGCAAGGAAGCTCCTTGAACTTCCAGAAAACCTTGACCTAAAAGGACTAAATGAAAGGGATTTTTGGATTAACCCTGAGGCTAAGCAAGCCTTCTTAGAGCTACTCACGAGCAAAGGTGAAGTCAGGGCGTACGAAGCAAGGCTTAAAACTTTCAAAGGAAGGGAATTCTACGCCCTCCTTTCCTCAAGGCTTTTCAAACAGGATAAAGACAACTTGATCTACACCATGTTGGAAGACATCACCCAATATCTTAAGCTCAAGGAGGAGGCTCAAAAGTTCTTTGAGACCTTGGTTGAGCTTTTACCCGTTGGGTTGGCGGTCCTTGACGAAGAAGGAAAGGCAGTCTTTGTAAATTCAAGCTTAGCAAAGCTTACAGGATACGAGAAAAGTGAGCTTATTCATGCAGACTTACATGAACTTTTGACGCCAACGCCGGAGCTAAGAGAGAGGACAAGGGTGGCTTTATCCAGGATAAAAAAGGGAGAACCTTCAGCCCTTGCTAAGAAGCATGTTCAAACAAAGCTAAAAAAGAAGGATGGCTCGTATGCCCCTATTGAAATCTTGTTTGATGAGATATCCTTTTTTGGGAAAAGATGCTTACTTGGCTTGATCTTTGACATTACTGAGCGGTTGATACTTGAGGAGGAGGCAAGAAGAGCTGAGAAGACATCTGCTGTCCTTCAGATAGCGGGCGGGCTTGCCCACGACTTAAACAACCTCCTCATGGTAATCAAAGGGCATCTTGAGCTCCTTGAGCTCAAGCTAAAGGATGCCTTAGACCAAGACAAAGCAAAGCATGTGAAAAAGGTAAAAGAAGCCTTTGATAAGGTTTCCCAAAGGGTTTTAGAGCTTTTTATCCTTTCAGGAAGAGACCTAAGGAAGTTTGAACAGATAGAGCTTGCTAAGTTTATTCCTGAATGGGTTTCCTTCTATCTTCAGGGGTCTGAGGTCAAGGCTGAACTTTCCATAGAGGAAGGCTTAAAGCTCTTCATGGACCATGCTCATCTTTTGACTATCCTTCAAAACCTTGTTCTAAACGCCAAAGAGGCAATGGGAGGGAGGGGAGTCCTTAGGGTCTCAGCTTATGCCGAGGATGAGGATGTAGTCCTTAAGGTTGAAGACAGCGGGCCAGGGATACCCGTTGAACTATTAGGAAAGATCTTTGAGCCTGGCTTTTCCACGAAGCCTCACGGCACCGGGCTTGGTCTAACAGTCGTAAAAAGGGTCGTAGACATCTACGGAGGACAAATCTCTGTTGATAGCAAAGTCGGCGTAGGAACAACCTTTATCATCAGGCTCCCAAGAAAACCAAGGATCACCCCTATTAGTCTCGAGCTTAAAGAAACTAAGGTTGAAGAAGCGGGTGCGGCAAAACGAATCCTTATCCTTGAGGACGATGAAGAAGTGCGGGAGCTTTTGGCTGAGGTGCTAAGGGAAAGAGGCTATGAAGTTGAAACCTTCGAGGAGGGAGATTCTGCCTTCCAAGCCTATAAATCTGCCTATGAGGAAGGTAGACCCTTTGAGTTCTTGCTCCTTGACCTTACAGTCCCACTGGGTAAGGGGGGTGTGTACCTCATTGAAAGGCTGAGGCAAGAGGGGCTACTCTCAGGGGCTGTAAAGATAGTTTTGATGACAGGCTACACCTCTAAGGAGGTTTCTGAGCAGGCAAGGCATGTAAGGTATGATGCGGTGTTGTATAAGCCCTTTCCGCTTGAAAAACTCTTTGAAGTCATAGAAGGGAGGTAGGGCATGAGTGAAAGAGTAGTCTTCCTATATGTAACTGCTGACAAACTTGAGACGGCAAAGGCGATAGCTAAAGCCCTTCTTGAGGAGAGGCTTTGTGCCTGCGTAAACATCTACGAAGACGTGAAGTCTCTCTACTGGTGGCAAGGAAAGATTGAAGAAAGCCAAGAGGTAGTGATGATAGTAAAAACGAGGGAAAGTTTAGCTACTAAGGCAACAGAACGCATAAAAGAACTTCACACCTACACTTGTCCCTGCGTGGCAAAGCTTGAGGTGGAAGTTCTTTTTAAGCCCTATGAAGAATGGCTCTTTGCTGAAACAAGGGGGTAAGGAGGCTCTCGAATGCTTAGTAAAAGGATAGTTGTTTGCCTTGATGTCAAGGATGGAAAAACTACAAAGGGCGTAAAGTTTAAGGATAATGTTGAGGTTGGCGACCCGGTGGAGATGGCTGAAAAGTACTATCAAGAAGGGGCTGATGAGATAGTCTTTTATGATATTACCGCAAGCGCAGAGCACCGGAAGATCATGATAGATGTTGTGCGGAGGACGGCTGAGCGCATCTTTATTCCCTTTTCTGTAGGAGGAGGCATTAGCACGGTGGAGCAGATGAGGGAGGTTTTGCTTGCAGGAGCAGAGAAAGTCTCGGTAAACACGGCTGCTGTGCTAAACCCGAAGCTTATCTACGAGGGGGCAAAAGCCTTTGGTTCCCAGTGCATCGTCCTTGGCATGGATGTGAAGCGCGTTGAAAGGTCTGCAAAGATCCCCTCGGGCTATGAAGTTTGGATCCGAGGCGGAAGACAGCCCATGGGAATAGATGCCCTGTGGTGGGCTAAGGAAGCCGAAAACCTTGGAGCAGGAGAGATCGTCCTAAACTCCATTGATGCTGATGGAACTAAAGAGGGCTACGAGCTTACTATAACGGAGATGATAGCGAGCGCAGTAAAGATCCCCGTTGTAGCCTCTGGCGGAGCAGGGCACCCCGAACACCTTTACGAAGTGTTAACCAAAGGGAAAGCCGATGCAGCCTTGATAGCCTCAATGGTCCACTATGGAATGTATACCATAAGAGAAATCAAAGAATACCTTGCTAACAAAGGTGTAAAAGTTAGGCTTAAGTGGTAGCAAAGGCCGTAAAAACCCTTATCAAAGCTTGTGGAAAAGATAAGGTCCCGTTAGAAAAATATTCAGTTGAGAAGGCAGAAAAGGCTATAGCATGGGCAAAACCTATCTGTGAAATAGTCAAGATCTCCTTGCTTTTTTCTAACTCGTTTGCAAGGAGAAGGTTAGCTCAATTTTTTCCCAGGCTCTACTATCAAGGTCAAGAACGACAAAGCTTGGTGGTCCCTCCTTACCCATTAGCTCACCAGGATTGATAAGAAGACATCTACCAAACTCCTTCACCTCAAACTTATGGGTATGTCCGCAAAATACATAATCAAACTCCTGAGACTTAGCAATAGGGATGGCAAGCTTTGGATAGTGAACCATGGCAATTCGGTAGCCGTCAACATTCAAGTAGGCAAAGTCTCCGTGGAGGGTGATGTTTGAATGCTTCCTTAGGAGCTCGCAAAGAAGGCCCACATCTCCACGGTTATTCCCTAAGATCAAATCAATCCTTCCCTGAAACTTAGCAAGTGTTAAGACCATGAAGGGAGAAATCAGGTCCCCACAGTGAAATATCCTTTCAACTCCTCTTTTTTCTGATTCAGCGATTGCCCAGCTTAGGTGGTCTATGCGGTCATGGGAATCGCTCATCACAGCAACCTTCATGAATTTCTCCTCCTCCTTTTGTATTCTTCGAGAAGGACATCAAGCTTAAGTTTTTGCCAGAGCTTATCAATCTTTGCTTTAACCTCAGGGCTCATGCTTATTTCTCTTGGCCAGGTCCGCTCGTAGCCCTCCTCCTTTAGCTTTGTTGTAGCATCAATGCAAACCTTTCCCCCAAAACCTATGGTTGATACAGCATGGTCAAGATGGTCTACCGGACCTTTGACGATTTGAATATCCCGAGCCGGGTCAACGTTTGCCCCAAGATAAAAGATAACTTCACGAAGGTCATGCACGTTTACATGCTTATCAAAGACGCAAACAAACTTAGTAAACATCAACTGACCGAGACCCCAGATGGCATGGGCAACCTTGTAAGCATGCCCAGGATACCTCTTATCGATAGAGACAAAGGCAAAGTTATGGAAAACTCCTTCAACCGGTAGATTTATATCTACAACCTCTGGCAAAACCATCTTGATCAAGGGCAAAAAAAGCCTTTCCGTGGCTTTACCAAGGTAAGCGTCTTCTTGAGGTGGCTTGCCAACTATGGTTGCTGGGTAGATGGCATCCTTCCTCATGGTAATTGCTTGGACGGTAAACACTGGGAAAGGTTCAGGCTCAGTGTAAAATCCGGTGTGGTCGCCAAAGGGACCTTCAATGCGTCTTTCAAAGGGCTCAACGTAGCCCTCAAGAACGATCTGAGAGTTTGCTGGAACCTCAAGAGGAATGGTCAAACATCTGACAAGACGAACAGGCTCCCCTCTTAAAAAGCCAGCAAGCATAAACTCGTCAATATCCTCTGGAAGGGGAGCGGTTGCGGCGTAGATGACTGCAGGGTCAGGTCCGATGGCAACGGCAACAGGAAGCCTCTTTCCCTGTCTTTCTGCCTTTTGATAATGCTTTGCAGAAACCTTGTGCATCTGCCAATGCATGCCCGTCTTATTCCTTTCAAAGACCTGCAGGCGATACATGCCAACGTTACGAACCCCGGTCTCAGGGTCCTTAGTAATCACGCAGGGAAGGGTAATGTACCTTCCCCCATCCTCAGGCCAGCATTTCAAGATAGGGAGCTTAAAGAGGTCAACCTCCTTTCCTTGAAGGATGACCTCCTGACAGGGAGCTTTGTCAACCATCTTTGGGAAAACATTCTTAGCCTGAAGAAGCTTAGGGATAAGCCTAAGCTTGTGCATCAACCCTTCACCAGGGCGAACCTCAAGAAAATCTAAAACCCTCTGCGAAAGCTCATCAAAGGAGCTTACCCCAAGGGCTAAGCAAACCCTCTCTTCACTACCAAAAAGATTTGTTACCACTGGAATGTTGCTTTCTTTGACCCTTTCAAAGTAAAGAGCAGGACCTTTTCTTTTCACTACTCTGTCTGTTATCTCTGTGATCTCAAGCTCAACGGAGACTTCTTCTTTTAGGCGTAGAAGTTCCCCCTTTTTTTCCAAGGTTGCGATGAATTCTTGAAGGTCTTCGTAAGCCCTCATCATTTGACCTCGGCAAAGTCTTTGCGAAAGGGTTGCTGAAGAGGAACAGGATAGTCTCCCGTAAAGCAGGCGGTGCAAACTTTGTCTGAAAGGTCTTCTACCGCTGAAAGCATCCCTTCAAGGCTGAGGTAATAAAGGGTTTCTATGTCAAGGAATTTTCTAATCTCTTCAATTGAGTGTTTTGCAGCGATGAGCTCCTGCTTGCTTGGAAAATCGATGCCAAAAAAGCAAGGATAACGCAAAGGCGGGCAAGTAATTAGAAAGTGAATAGCCCTTGCTCCGGCAAGTTTTATGCTCCTTATACGGTTTTTGCTTGTCGTCCCTCGGACGAGGGAATCATCGATCACGATCACCTCTTTGCCACGGATCAATTCTTTTACAGGATTTAACTTCATCCGGACTGAAAGGTCCCGAAGCTTTTCAGAAGGCTGAATAAAGGTTCGCCCGATGTAGTGGTTCCTTATAACACCAAACTCAAATGGAAGATGAGCCTTTGCGGCATACCCGATTGCGGCATAGTTCCCAGAATCCGGAAAGGGCATGACAAAATCAGCACTTAGCGGACACTCTTCGTAGAGCTTCTCTCCAAGCCTTTTTCTCACAAGGTAGACGTTCTTCCCAAAGATTGTGCTATCAGGGCGAGCAAAGTATATAAACTCAAAGATACAGTGGGCAAGGCGCTGAGGACTTTCAAAGGGGAAGTAGCTCTGTGGACCGTTTTCATCGATCACCAAGATTTCACCCGGAGCAATGTCTCGTAAATACTCGGCAGAAAGAAGGTCAAAGGCGCAGGTTTCAGAGGCGATAACGTAGCCTCCGTTTAGCATCCCTAAGGAAAGGGGTCGAAAGCCGTGGGGGTCTCTAAAGGCTACCAAGGTCCCGTCAACAAGCATGACCACTGAGTAGGCACCCTTGATCCTTTGCATAGCCTTGGAAATAGCTTCCACGAGCCCTTCTTTTAGATGCTTTACGATAAGATGGACGATAACTTCGCTATCCATCGTGGTCTGGAAGATGTGTCCCTCTTCCTCAAGCTCACAGCGAAGGCTTTCAGCGTTTACTAAGTTGCCGTTATGAGCAAGGGCTATTGTCTTCTTAGCGTAGTTTACGCAGAAGGGTTGAGCGTTGATGATGGTTGAAGAACCTGCAGTAGAGTAGCGAACATGCCCTACAGCTATATCACCGGGAAGCTCTTGGAGTATCTTTTCATCAAAGACCTCAGAAACAAGGCCCATGCCCCGATAATGTCTAACTTGCTTTCCGTCAAAAACAGCAATACCTGCGCTCTCTTGTCCTCTATGCTGAAGGGAATAAAGCCCAAAGAAGGTGATCTTTGAGGCTGAGGGAACTCCGTAGACACCTATAATCCCACACATCTTGCTTAGCTCTCCCCACCTACGGTAAGCTCAGGGACCCTTAAGGTTGGCTGTCCATCTGAAACAGGGACACCTTGCCCATCTTTTCCACAGGTCCCAGGGTCAAAATGGAGGTCCTCACCAACAAGGTCGATCATCTCAAGGACCTTCGGTCCATTGCCAACAAGGGTTGCCCCCTTAACCGGAAAAAGCACCTCTCCTCCTTCTACATAGTAACCTTCCCTTACTTCAAACACAAAGTCTCCTGTTAAAGGGTTGACTTCTCCGCCACCCATCTTCTTGACGAGCAAACCTTTGTCTAAGCTTTTTATAATCTCTTCAGCCGGAGTTTCTCCCTTGGCAATGAAGGTGTTTGACATGCGAGGTATAGGTATGTGCCTAAAGGATTCTCTCCTCCCCCTTCCGTTTGGAGTTTTTCCCCACTTCAAAGCCTGATACTTATCATAGAGAAAATCCTTGAGTACACCCTTTTCGATGAGGATGACGGGCTTTGCCTTCGTTCCTTCATCATCATACTGATAGGAACCATAGAGAGGGGAAAGAGTGGGGTCGTCAATTACGGTAATCAACGGGCTTGCTACCCTTTCACCCATCCTTCCTGAGTAGACGGATAGACCTTCCTCGGCATGGTCAGCCTCAAGACCATGACCTACCGCCTCGTGGATCATAGTCCCACCAGCAGAGGAGCAAAGCACTACAGGCATTACCCCAGCCTTAACTCTCCTTGAACTAAGCATGAGCTCAGCCCTTCTTCCAGCTCTCTCACAAAGTCCCTCAAAGTCTTCAAGCTTTATCTCTTGAAAAGGAAGGGCATAAGCAAGCACTTCATAGCCCCGCTCAAGCCTCCCATTCTTCTCAGCAACACAAAAGGCTATACCCCGAGTGTAAAACCTCTCTTCAAAGACTAAATTCTCCTCCGTTGTTAGGATACCAACTTTCTTTATAACAGTAGAAAACTGAAGTCTGTAGTGCTTTATATGCTGAGAAACCAAAGAAGCCTTAGCTATGTTAATGAGAGATTTCACAAGGTCTGAGACGACAAGTCCTAAGTTTGAAGAAGGTGAGGATGTTAAGGCTAAAAATTCAGATACACTATCCCTTGGAAAATGTTTGGCACCCTCTAAGAGAAAGCTTTTAATGTTTTCTCTTCCAGCTGTGTATTGAAAGTTTATGCTCAGGTCATCTGAGATGAGCCTTAAGCTTATCCCTTCTTCCTTTGTCCAAGAGATGTCTTCCACGCCAGATGGTTCCACAACTACCTGAAAAACCTCTCGCTCTTCAAAATAAAAATCGCCAAACTTTATCCCCTTCATGACTATTCACATTTTAATAAATTTTGCCTATTTATAAATAGGATGCCCCTTCTTCCATAATCAGAAAGACTTAGGCTTGCAAGAAGAGCACCAAGATGTAAGGCTTTATCAAGGGTTTTCCCAAGCATTAAGCCAGCTAAAACTCCGGCGTTGAAGTAATCACCAGCCCCAGTGTTATCAACTATCTTTTCCGTCGGAATAGCATCTTGCGAAAACTCAAAATCTTTGCCTAATGCCTTAGCACCCCTTTTCCCCTTCTTTAGAAAAAGGACAAGGACTGAATGACTAAAAATTTCCTTAGTATCGAGCCTTGCCTCTAAAAGCTCATCCTCAGTGGCAAATAAAATATCTACATAGGGAAGAAACTCTAAAAGAAAATGCCTACCTTTCTTAGCGTAGACCTGCCCTGGGTCAAAGGAAACAAAAAGGTCTATCCTTTCCTTCGGGGAAAGCTCAAGAAGAAGCCTTTTTTGAAAATTCTGCCCTTCAAGGCTTGCAAGGGACGATAGATGAAGAAGGGCTCTTTCCTTAAGAAGCCTTTCTTTTGCACGGGAAAGGAAGGTTTCTTTTTGGAATAAGGCTTCAGCTGAGCCAGGACTAACGATAATAAAACGATCTCGTGAATGATCAAGGATGATCAAAGCTAAGCTTGTCTCTCCATACCTTTCAACAAGGCTTAAATCAACTTTAGCTCGGGAAAGCTCCCTCAAAACAAGCTCGCCAAAGTCATCAAAGCCACAAACCCCAATAAAGCCAGCGTGAAAACCAAGCTGGGATAGGGCAAAGATGGTGTTTGCCGAGGATCCCCCTCCGCAAGAAAAGACCCTTTTCCCATTTTTTTCAAGCTCAGAAAGGATCTTCAAAAATTTTTCTCGGCTGACTGCAACTTCGCCCCCAGGCTTTACTTCAAAATCAACTGAGGGGATGTTTTGCAAAACTTCAAGGGAGGGCACCTCAAAGAAGATATCCCAGTTTAAGGCTCCGCACCCATAGATCTTTTCAAGCCCTGTCATCAAGGTAAGGTCTTTAACCTTGGACATTTTAAATCGCTCCTCCAGCTCTTAAAAATTCTATCCCTTTCTTCATGGCAGGACAAACAAAGCCCAACCTTTAGGACTCTCTCTAACTCCTCCTTGGTGAAGGGTCTTAGTCCTTCACGGTTAAACTTAACCAAAGCCCTTCCCTCACGGTCCCCAACCCGGGATAGCCTATCCAATCCCTCTCGGTAGCCAAGTCCGATTGCCTTAGGGTTTTGATGGCAATCTTTACAAGATCGGCCCTTTCTTTGCGTTGAATGGGGCTCAATCTGAGCAAAGGTAATGCTTTCAAAGTAGCGAGCTAACTTCCCCTCCTCCGAGAGGATAGACACAAAATCCTGTCAACCTGGAGTAACCACAACAATCTTGTCTTTTTTTACTGCAAGAGTTGGCTCATCAATCCGGCGATAGGACTCATGCTCCTCCCAAAGCCCCTTTGTTTCTCTTGCAAGGATCTTGTCAAGGTGTCTCTCCCTCGGATCATACCTTACATGACAGCCGTAGCATTGAGGAACATACTTAGCATGGCAGGCTGAGCAGGATAGCCTCCTGTGATACCTATCCTGACAGTCCTTTGAAGGAGCCTTAACTAAATGCCACCTTTCATCAACCTTTCCCTTCTGAAAAACCTTCCCATCCCTTTCTACGATGTTTGCAAGCCTTGTTCCAGCCTTAGTTAAGCCTTTTCTTAAGTGACAGGTTTCGCAATCAACCTGCAGGGCATCCTCAATCTTACGATAGAAGGTTCCGTTCCCCATGACCTCATCCCTTGTATGGCAATCAATGCAGTGAAGCCCTGCCTTATAATGAACATCAGGCTTGATCTTTCGTAGCTTTCTTCCGTCGATGTATACCACCTCACCCTCCCCGCTCTGCTCATCCTCATAGAGCCCCTGATAGGTAAAGCCGATCCTTCCACTACGGTTGTGGCAGAGAACACACTTCTCAAGAGGGATCTTTGCTGTAAGACGAGGATGAAGCTTGCGGTTTTTTAAATCTTCTTTATTACCAACAAGATGGCAGGCTGAGCATCCACCTCCCTTTTCTGCCAAAAAATCGGGAAGCCTTCCCTTTTCCAGAAAAAGGTGGCAGGAGCCGCAGAGCTTCTTGAAGTAATCCAGGGCAAGGGATGAGGTCCTAAGGCTGTATAAGTCTTCTACGCTGATGTTTGGATGTTCCTTAAGGATTGCCTCTTCTCCAAAGACCTTTAGAAGCCTAACAAGGATGCCATGGTTTGTAGCCATAAGGCTATTTTTCACCTTGTTTAGGTCTTGTGGGTGGCAGTTTGCCTGACCGCAGGTCTTGTGGACAATCCTTAAGTCTGAAGGATTCTTAACCACGCCTTTGTGAGCCGCACGGTAATCTACTGTTAAAGGGTTTCCAAGATGACAGCTTGAACAACCAAGCATCTCCCGGGCATGCACCTTCTCCTCAACCTTCTCGTCGTGGCAGAAAAGACAGCCCTCAGGCTTTCCAGTAGTAAGCAAAGGAACCTCTTTTTTTTTGCCGTTTTGCTTAAAAGACTTCAAAGTAAAGGAAAAGGTTTGAGAAGAGACTAAGAGAAAAATCAAGAGGATAAGAAGGATTGGAAAGGGATAGAAGGGTTTTCCAAGGGGCATTCAATCTTTTACTGACCTTTTGTTTTTCTTTAAGCTCCTTCTAAAGGGCTTAGCAGGGTTTGTGCAAAGGCCTTTTCAGGTCAAATGTCAATGTCCAAAATTTCGTAGCGCTTTTCGCCAGATGGAGTTTTAACTTTGACTACATCACCGATTTCCTTTCCGATTAAAGCCCGGGCTAAAGGAGAGTTGACGGAGATCGTTCCCTCTGACGGGTCTGCCTCATAAGGACCAACGATCCTGTAAGTAACGACCTCTTCTGTGTCAAGGTTTAAAAGTTTAACAACTACGCCAAACTGAACCTTCTCTGGAACCTCCTTCAGGGGTGGTTGCACTTCAACCTGAGAAAGAAGGCTTGAAAGCTCCTGGATCTTCCCTTCAATAAAAGCCTGTCTTTCCTTTGCGGATTCATACTCTGCGTTCTCTGAGATGTCTCCGTGAGCCCTTGCCTCTTCTATAGCTTTCACCACTTCTTTTCTTTCAACTTTGATCAACCTCTCAAGCTCCCTTTTAAGCTTCTCAAACCCCTCAGGCGTAATAGGTATCTTCATAGCCACTCCCTCTAAAGAATTTCTAAAATGAAGCCCCCCGAGGTTAAGAGAGCCGAGGGGCTAAATAAAATTATAATGGTTAATTTTAGTGTTTAAAAGCCCTCTGTCCAGTAAACATCATGGCTACGGGAGGATAGGCTTCATTGCAAGCCTGGATAACCTCCCAGTCTCTAACTGAGCCACCAGGCTGGAGGATGGCTGTGATACCCTGCCTTATGGCAACATCCGCAGCATCCCTAAAGGGCAAAAAGCCATCAGACACCATCACAGCGCCGATAAGCCCAGCCTTGTTCTTCCTCGTTTCCTCGTCTATTTCCTCCTTCTCCTCTTTTGGTCTAAGGCCCCTCTCGACCTCAAGCTCAAGCTGTTTGTAGGAAATACGGTACTTTTGATAGCATAGCCAGTCAGAATAGTTTCTGTAGGCTTTGAAGATGGCAATCTCGGTGCAACCAACCCTATCCTGCTCACCTGTTCCAATAGCAACCGTCCTTTCATCCTTAACAAAAAGAACGGAGTTTGAAGTTACTCCAAGCTCAACCGCCCAGCCAAAGATCATATCTCTAATCTCTCTCTCGTCAGGCTCTCTTACGCAACGGTATTCTACACCGTCCTTGACCGCTACTGCTGGCTTTAGGTCTTCCTTGCTTCTTATGCGATTTTTCTGAGAAACTTGAATGATAAGCCCGCCATCCATCAAACTTTTGAACTCTACAACAGGATAGTTGGCATACTCCACCAGGCGGTCCATTCTTTTTATGCGGATGATCCTTAAATCCTTTCTCTTTGTCAAGATGTCTATAGCTCCTTCTTCAAAATCAGGGGCGGCAAGGACTTCAAAGTAGTGCTCCACAATGGCTTCTGCTGTGGCTTTGTCTACAGGTCGGTTAAGAGTTATAGCTCCGCCAAAGGCAGCAACCCTGTCTGCACTAAAAGCCCTCAGAAAAGCCTCTTCAAGGGTTGATCCGTAGGCTACACCACAGGGGTTGTTGTGCTTAACAATTATACAGCAAGGCTTCTCCATGAGATAACGCATGATGTTTAAAGAGTTGTCCACATCGGTAAGATTGGTTTTGCTTGGATGTTTCCCAAACTGAATAAAATCAGATTCCTTAAGGCTTGAGACCAAACCTAACCCAGGCTTAATGAATTCACATTCTCCAAGAATAAGGTTTCCAGCCACCAATTCATAGAGGGCTGCCTCCTGGTCTGGGTTTTCTCCGTAGCGCAAACCTCTTCTTTCGATCTCCCCTGGTGCTACCTCAAGGTCCCAAGTTCGCTTCTTGTAGATCAAGGTCTGATCACCAAAGGTTATACGAAGCTCGTTCGGAAAATGGTCGGTAACGATGGTCCGATACATCTTCTTTAGGTCTTCAGCCATGGTATACCTCCTTGGTAGAGGGTTTATCCTTAAGTATCCCCATTTCTTTTAGCTTGTCAAGCTACGGCGTTGATGCTTAATAAGCTCGATAAAGGTAATAAAATCTTCAGCAATTCGAAAGATTGCTCCCGGGGGACCAACCTCACTCGGAAGCCTCGTTAGAGCCTCCTTCATCTCCTTTCGCTTCTCTTCATCAAAAAGAACCTCCTCAACTGCCTTTGCCAATCCCTTTACTCCTTCCCTCTCCACGATAATCTCGGGATAGACAGGCTTTTGCAGGATAAGATTTGGGAGACTGATAAAGGGAACTTTAACCAACCGTTTAGCCAAATGATAAACTAATTGAGGAAGGCTGTAGACTACAACCGATGGAGTCCCGATCAAACCAGCTTCAAGGGTAATGGTGCCAGATGCTAAAACCGCCAAATCAGAATGTTTAAGAACATCATACTGCATGCTCTCAAGCACTTTAAAGACGCGCCTTGCCTCTTCCCAAAGAGGGCTCTCCTTCAAGCCCAAGGCTTTTACCATTATCCCTTGAACTTCAACACCCCTTTCCTTTAACCTACGATACACATCAAGAAAGGCCGGAATGTGCCTTGCAACCTCAGACTCCCTACTTCCTGGAAAGAAGCTAACTATAGGCACATCCTCTTTAAAACCGTAGACCTCATAGAAAAGCTCTGCTGAAAGATGAGATTTTACTACATCAAGTAGAGGATGCCCGAAATACTTTGCCCGAACCCCATGGCTCTTAAAGAATTCCTCTTCAAAGGGTAGGACCACATAGAGAAGGTCCACATACCTTCTAAGAAGGTTGATCCTCCTTCTATACCAAGCCCAAACCTGAGGGGCAACAAAATAGACAACCGGATAACCAAGCCCTTTGGCAAACTTGGCGATCCTCAAGTTAAAACCAGGAAAATCAACGAGCAAAACCAAGTCAACCTGCCTTTTCCTGAGAAGTTCTTTAATCCGATTTAAGACAAACAAATACTTTCTTAGCCTTGAAAAGTCAGGTATACCAACCAAAGACAAAGGTTCTGCTGAAAAGAGAATGTCTACATCAAGGCTTCTCAATCTTGGACCACCAATCCCTATGAAATGCAAAGAGGGAAGCAGTTCTTTTAGCTTTTTGACTAAGAGATAGGCGTAAAGGTCTCCTGAGAGTTCACCGGTTATGACTAAGATTTTCATGGGGTATTGTTCATTTTTTAAAATTTTTATACCTTCTAAGGTTAGCCTCCACCTCAGACTTAATTCTTAGAGCCACCTCTAAAGATGCCAAAGTATCCTTAGCCTCTGCCCTGGGCTCTTTTAAACCTAACACAGCCTCAACAAAGGCTACTACCTCTTTCAAGAGAGGGTCATCATCGGGAAAGTGAAGCCTTTCGATACGGTAATCGCGTTTTTTTGGGTCTATAAGCACCTGAACCAAAGATTTTTCAAGGGTATCTACTCGGAAATAGGCTCCCTTGGCAAACACTCGGAATTTCCTCTGCCTGGAAAGGGAAATTCTACTTGCAGTAAGGTTGCAGGTTGTTCCATCCTTGAAAACAAGCCTTGCGTTTACAATGTCTGGCTTTTCGGTAAAAACTGGAGCTCCAACGGCATGGATAAACTCAAGGTCTTCAGGATTTTTAAAGAGAAAAAGTAAATCAAGGTCATGAACCATTAGGTCAAGAACCACATCAATGTCAAGGTTCCTTTCGGCAAAGCTTCCGATCCTATGAGCTTCAATGAAAATAGGGTCCCTAACCCTCTGGCATAGCTCCTCTATCACCCTTTGAAAACGCTCTACATAACCAACCTGAAGAAGTAACCCTTTATCCTCCGCAAGCTTGACAAGTTCTTTAGCCTCGCTAAGGTCTGCGGTCAAAGGCTTTTCCACCAGAACAGCCTTACCTTCAAGCAAAGCTTTTTTAACCACCTCATAGTGGATGGATGTTGGAGTAGCAACTATTACGGCGTCAACAAGTGGTAAGACCTCTTCAAAGTTCTTAGTTTTAAAGGGCTTTAGTCCATAGCCTTCTAAAAGAAGATTTGCCACCTCCTCTAAACGCTCTTCGTTTATGTCGCAGATACCTTTAAGCTCAACCTTAGGAGCCTCTTCGTGGGATGTCAGAATAGACTTGCCCCCGAGACCTGTGAGAGAAATTTGAGCGACCTTTTCTGCGTGATACCTTCCAAGATGCCCAAGTCCAATCACCCCCAACCTTAGATGTCTTATCACGCTTCCGTTCCTCCGTCCATTACTCCACATACAGCTATACCGTGTTTGTTAGCAAGCTCAAGGGCTTTTTCTCTTTGCAGAAAAAAGGTTTTTCCGGCAAGGAGGGCTAAAACCTTGGCTTTGGCTTTGACCATTGTCTCAATAGTCTTATAGCCAACGACAGGGAGGTCAAGCCGTGGGTCCTGTCTCGGTTTGGCAATCTTAACCACGATGGCTCCAGAAACAAGTCTTCCCCCTCTTAGGATGGTTTCGTCTGTTCCTTCCATGGCTTCAACCGCAACGGTCATTCGGTTCTTTACCACTACGCACTGCCCAATATCAAGGTCGCCGATAGCTTTTGCAATCTTTAACCCATACCGGATATCTTCCCATTCTTCAGGAGTAGGCTCACGCCTTGTTAAAACTCCTTCTGGTGTCAAGTAGTCTGAGAGGAATTCCGCTGGACCTCTTACCACAAACCCTGAACCCTCAAGCTCCTCAACTAAGGCAGTAAGCAAGGAGTTATCCTCACGACTTCTTAGAGAACGCCAAAGTCTTAAGGCTCTAAAATCAGGAAGGCTAAACCGCAAGGCATGGCTCTTATCAACCTTACCCAAGAACACAAGGTCTCTAACTCCATCCTTTTTAAAGGTCTCTATAAGCCTCCCCAGCTGACCTATGTAGATTCGCGTCACCTTTTCGCAAAGCTCTTTGAGATTCTTCTCCTGCTCCTTAGAAAAGCAAACGGCGTAGACGGAATAGCCTTTACTCTTTAAACTTTTTGCAAGGATTAAGGGGAATTCTCCCTCCCCGGCTATAAGCCCTATTCGCGATGATGATTTATCGTCCATAAATGAAGCGTATTTTTACTCCTCGCCCTCAAAGGGCTTTCTTCTCATTATACCTTGTCTTGAAGGGTTTTCCAAAAAGGTAATTAGCTCAGCTATCAACGGGTCGTCACCGAAAACATCCTTTAGCTCAACGATAACCTCTTTTAGAGTAGCAGGTCCATCAAGGAAGATGCCAAGAGCTTGCGAAAGCCTCCTTATATCTTCTTTAGTAAAACCAGCCCTTCTTAAGCCAACAAGATTTAGCCCTTGAATTTTGGCAGGTATCCCAAAAACTTTGACAAAAGGTGGGACATCCTTATCAACCCCACTCATTGCTCCAATAAAAGCATAAGCTCCGATGCGACAAAACTGATGGACGGCAGAAAAACCACCCATCACCACCCTTTTTCCTACCTGGACATGCCCGCCAAGTGTAGCCCCGTTTGCCATGATAACGTTGTCATCAAGAATGCAATCATGCGCAACGTGCACATAGCTCATAAGCATACAGTTATTTCCAATCCTTGTAAGACCTTGGTCCTTTGCTGTCCCTCGGTGAATGGTTGCGAACTCTCGAATGATGTTTCCATCCCCTATCTCTACCCAGGTTTCTTCTCCCTTATATTCGAGATGCTGGGGTGGAGTCCCTATCACAGCATAGGGACCGATGACATTGTTTCTCCCGATTTTTGCGTTCTCTTCGATGTAGGTGTGGGGTTTTATTATCGTCCCTTTTCCGATAAAAACCCTTGGTCCAATGTAAGCAAAGGCTGAAACGACCACATCCTCGTCAAGCTCTGCCTGTTTATCAACGAAGGCTGTCGGATGAATTCTTGCCATGCCACTACCCTATTCTTGCCAGTCTACCATTGCTGCCGTTATTTCAGCTTGAGCAACTACCTTATCATTTACCGTTGCGGTAACGGTAGTCCAAATAAGCTTTCCCTTACGATGAAACTTCTCGGCAAAGATGACGAGCTGGTCTCCAGGATAAACCGGAGCCTTGAACCTTACCTTGTCAAAACCAGCAAGCACAAAGAGCTTATCCTTAAACTCTGGATAGGCATACTTAAGGAAGATTGCCCCTGTTTGAGCCATCGCTTCAAGGATTAAAACTCCAGGCATGATTGGATACCCAGGAAAATGCCCCTGAAAAAAGGGCTCATTAACCGTCACGTTTTTCACAGCCTTAATGTACTCCCTCTCAACGTCTATCTCAAGCACCTTGTCAACCAAAAGAAAAGGAAATCTATGGGGTAAAAGCCTTTCAATCTCCTTTATCTCTAATGAGATTGCTCCCGTTGACATCTTTTACCCTCCAAAATAGACCTTGTTTATCTTTCAATAAACTTAACACAGGTTGCTAAATTGCAAAGAAGAGCTTAAATTATGTTTCTATGAGCTTATCAATATCAGACCTTAAGGAGCCCTACAGAGAACTTTTAAACCTTATTCAAGAGGATTTTCCCCTACATCCTGAACCCTTCAAGGTTCTTGCTGAAAAAGTTGGGCTAACCGAAGATGAGGTCTTATCCTTTTTAAAAAAACTAAAAGAGGAAGGCATAATTAGACACCTTGGGGCAAGTCCTGACTCCCATAAGCTCAAACACTTTACCTGTCTTTGCGCAACCTCAATCCCTGAATCTAAACTCTACTTAGCCCAAGAAATAGCAGACCTCCCAGAGGTAACTCACGCCTACCTAAGAGAGCATTCTCTAAATTTTTGGTTCACCCTCGTCCTTCCAAGCCCTAAGGACCTACGCCCCTACCTCGAAAACCTAAGCAACGCCTACGGTTTGAAATTCTATGCCTTCCCAGCAAAGAAAAAATTTAAAGTCAAAGCAGTCTTTTCTTTATAAAAAATTAACTTACTAAGTAAACATTTATTCTTTCATACTATTGACTTTTTTTCTTTCATGAATTATTTATAAGATAACTTTAGATGATAACCTTAGGTAGTGAAATAAAAAATGAACATTTTGGATAGACCGCTAAATGCTGACCTTAGCGTTGATGTGGTTTACCTTATGTGTCCTGTTCATCTTTTAGAGTTGAACGAAAGCATAAAAAAAATTGAAGTTGGGCAAGTGCTTGAACTGATCACAGATTACGATAGAGCCTTGGAGGACGTGCCAAGATGGTGTGAAGTCTTTGGACATGAATTTCTTGGCGTCTATGAGGATGGAGAGACCTACAGGTTTTATATAAGGAGGAAGAAATGAACAGAACTGTATATTTAGACAACTTTGCCACTACCAAGCCTGCAGAAGAAGTTTTAGAAGGTATGCTACCCTATTTTAGGGAAATTTTTGGCAATGCCCTTAGTCCTTACGACCTTGGTCAAAGGGCAAGGGAGGCTGTTGAAGAGGCAAGAGTGGTGGTAGCAGAACTCATCAAGGCTAAACCCCAAGAAATAATCTTCACTTCCGGAGGCACCGAATCAAACAATATGGCTATAGTGGGCTTAGCCAAGGCTAACAAAAAGAAAGGAAACCATGTCATCGTTTCTACAGTAGAGCATCATTCCATAACTAATCCAGCAAGGCATCTTGAGAGAGAAGGTTTTGAGGTTACCTTTCTTCCTGTGGACAGGTATGGAGTGATAGACCTAAACTTCTTAGAGCGAGCTTTGCGAGAGGATACGGTGTTAGTTTCTGTTCAGTTAGCTAATCCAGAGGTTGGGACAATACAACCCGTTAAAGAAGTGGTAAGGTTAGCCAAAAGGGTTGGTGCTTTGGTGCATACTGATGCAGTGGCAGCAATCCCTCAGATGAAGGTTGATGTGGACGACTTAGGAGTGGATGCCCTATCTCTTTCTGCTCATCTGTTCTATGGTCCAAAAGGAGCTGGAGCACTATACATAAGAAAGGGGGTCAGGGTTCAACCCATTATCTATGGTGGAATTCAAGAGGGAGGTCGTAGAGGAGGAACGGAAAACGTGCCTGCCATTGTAGGAATGGGTATAGCAGCAAGGCTGCTTCGTCAAAACCTACCAACGATGGTGCCAAAGATGCAGGCACTAAGAGATAGATTGATAAAGGGACTTTTGGAAAGGATACCCAATCTACATCTAACAGGGCATCCAGAAAAACGACTACCTGGTCATGCAAGCTTCATCGTGGAGTTCGTTGAAGGGGAAGCCATGCTTCTCATGTTAGCCTTTAAGGGAATCTACACTTCAAGTGGCTCAACTTGCAGTTCTAAAGCACTTAAAGCCTCGCCAGTTTTGTCTTCCATGGGTTATCCTGCCCATCTTATACAGGGGTCAATCCTCTTTGTGCTCAGTAAAGACACTCAAGAAGAGGACATAGATTATGTATTAAACACCATGCCTGAGGTTGTAGAAAGGTTAAGAGAGCTTTCTCCTTTTAAAGAAGGATGGAAGGATATGGAAAAATGGGAAAAAGCCACTTGCCCTCACCACTAAGATCCCTTTACCAACTAAAAGGGGGGAACCTATGTACAGTGCAAAGGTAGTTGAACATTTCATGAACCCAAGGAATGTAGGAGAAATCCCCGATGCCGATGGGGTGGGTGTGGAAGGAAATCCTGTTTGTGGAGACATGATGTATCTTTACATCAAGGTTAAAGATGATAGGATAGAAGATATAAAATTTAAGACCTTTGGCTGTGCAGCAGCGATAGCCGTCTCAAGCATTCTTACAGAGATGGTAAAAGGCAAAACCATAGAAGAAGCTTTAAAGATTAAAAAGGAGGATATTGTAGAAGAGCTTGGTGGTCTTCCTCCTCAGAAAGTCCATTGTTCTGTGCTTGGGCTTGACGCCTTGAAAAAGGCTATTGAAGATTATCAAAGCAAGAAAGAACAAAAGAAATAGAGCTTAAAATTGAATAGTTACTATAGCAAAAGACTGATTAAAGAATTCTTATCAGCCAAAAATGTAGGCGAAATACCCGATGCCTATCCCATTGTGGAAATTTCCAATCCCCAATGTAGCGTGGACTCTCCCCCTTCTCCTTGCTTACTTAAGGTCTACTTTAAACTAAGACATTTTATCGTAGAGGATGTAAAGTTTAAACTGCAAGGGTGCGTTCCTGCTGTAGCATTTTTGAGTGTCTTAACTGAGAAGCTCAAGGGAAAAGACCTAAGACGTATCCTTGAGGAAATCTCAAAGGAAGACATCATAGCTGAGCTTGAAGGTATCCCAGAAAACAAGTTAGGCTGTCCAATAATTGGTTTATCTGTGGTTGATATGGCCCTAAAAATTTTGTCATTTAATAAATGAAGGATATCCTAATTGTTAGTCTTCTGATCATTAATTTTATAATCTTACTCTATCTTTATCTAAAAATTAAAAGCCTATTGGAAGGAAGAATAGACAAATCCTTTAATCAGGTGAGTATAAAGCTTGAAGAAAGACTAAAGGACCTTCAGGAGATAAAAAAAGACTTAGTAAAGCTCTACACGGCGGAGGAGCTTGGGAAAGGCATTGCAGAGGAGGTAAAGAAGATCTCAGGAGTGCTTTTTGGCAGGCGTTCAGGTCAGGTTGGAGAACGGGCAGTTGAGGAGCTTCTTTCACTCTTTCCGCCAGGGACCATTGTTCGTAATGTTAAGCTATCTTCAGGTGTTGTTGAGTTTGCCCTGCGGTTAAAGGGAGAAAAGTTTGTCCCCATAGATTCTAAGCTCTCATCACCAGAGATTTTAGCAAAGTCTGAACTAACTCCTGAGGATGAACGGGAAATCGTCCGGCGAGCCAAGGATCGAGCAAAGGAGATAATAAGCTATCTCAAGGATGAGCGGTCTGTAGGCTTTGCCCTTATGGTCGTCCCTGATGGTTTGTATAGCTATCTTAAGCTTCGCATCTTTTTTGACCTTGAAAGAGAAGGGATAATCCCTGTCCCTTATCAAGCCCTTCCCCAAACTCTGATGATGGTTCTTACTCTTTGGGATAGATTTTTCTTTAGTCTTAGCCGAGAAAGATTTGAAGAGGCTCTGCCGGTCTTAGAGAAAAGCCTCTCAAGCTTAGAAAGAGATTTAGAGCAGGCAAAGACTGAGCTAAAGAGCGCATCAAACCTTTTAGAAAGGGTTAAGGGAACCTTAGTCTTTATGCAGAGATATCTTTACAATCTTAAAGCCTTAGAGTAGAATTTGGAAACAATGATAGAAAAAAGACGGTTTCTGCGAATTCCTTTTCAAAAACAGCTTGCCTTTAAATGCCTTAAAGGCAATCACTTTGGTGAGCTAAAAGACCTATCCTTAGGTGGAGCTTATATCCAAACACCTACTAATTTCCCCTATTTACGGGAAACCGTTGAGATTGCCTTTTTTCTTGAAAGGGATAGCAACATCGTAGTCTTCATCAAAGGTGAAGTTGTAAGGGTAGAGGAGGGGAAGGGTTTTGCGGTTAAGTTTGTGGAGATTGACCCTAAGAGCTTTACTCATCTAAAGAACATCATTTACTACAATTCTCCTGACCCAGAAGTAGCCAAAAGGGAGATCTACGAATTTCTTGGAGAGGCTTATCCTATGTTCCAAACGGTAAAATACCTTGCTGTTCAATCTTTAAAAAGCGAACTTATGAAGTATCTTTTAAGTAGAGCCTTTCTTTACAGTCCTGACAAACCTTTTATCTTAAGCAGCGGGAAAGAAAGTCCCTACTACCTTGATTGTAGGAAAGTTACCCTCTATTCTCCATCCTTTCAGCTTATTGGAGACCTCTTTTGGGAGGAGGTGCGTTTTACCTTTGTAGATGGAGTTGCAGGCATGAGCATTGGAGCAGATCCTATCGTTTGCGCTGTCCTTGCCTCAGCCATAAAAGAAGGGGTTAAGCTTGAGGGGTTGCTTGTTAGAAAGGAGCCCAAAAAATACGGAACGCAAAAACAGATTGAAGGAGCCGTTAAGCCGGGAATGAGGGTTGTTCTCGTTGAGGATGTGGTAACAACTGGGGGGTCGGTGCTAAAAGCCCTCTCAGCTTTAAGAGAAGCTGAGGTCCAGGTAGTTAAAATTTTGGCTTTAGTTGATAGAGAGGAAGGCGGTAGGTCTGCTATCGAGGCAGAAGGGGTTCCTTTTCACGCCTTCTTCACTATGGGTGAAATCCTTTCAGCCTACAAGGCGCATAAGTCTATATTTGGCAGTTTATCCTAAAAACTACTTAAACTATGAAAGATGACATTTTAGTAGGGATTGTCCTTTTTTTATCTGCTTTAATCCATGGACTCGTTGGCTTTGCCTTTGCGACAACTGCTCTTCCCCTCTTAGCTTTGGTAAAAAGCGTAAAGTTCTCTGTCCCCCTTCTTTCTCTTTTATCCTTTGCGGTAAATCTTGCCACATTTTTGCTGATGAAAGAAAAGAAAGTATCAAACATTCCTATTCGGTTCTTTGTGGCTATACTGGTTGGAGTTATCATAGGTGTTTATGGTTTTAAAACCGTCTCAGAGCTAACTTTAAGGATCCTTCTTTTCATAGCTATACTTTCTTACTTTATCTGGGAAGTCTTAGAGCACTTCTTAGGAAAAGAAACAACCTATCTTTCGCAAATTGACCCAAGGGTTTTTAAAAGCGGAAAATCCTTGGCTGTTGCCTTTATCGTAGGCTTCCTTGGAGGGATACTCTACACACCAGGTCCACCCATTGTAATCTACTTTTCTCTTCTTAAACTGAAAAAGGACCTTTTTAAAGTAAACCTTCAGGTTATCTTTATGATGACTGCCCTTTTTGCTATCATCAATCATGCCTTTCAAGGAAATATTACTAAAGAAACGTTTTCTTCCTTCCTTCTCAATCTACCTATTGTTCTTATCGGTTTATACCTTGGACAGAGACTTTATTTAAAACTTTCAACCAAAGCCTTTTATTATCTTGTAAACATCTTCTTACTCATCTCAGCAGCACTTATTTTGTTAAAGAACAACTAAACTGGAGGTTAACGTATGGTTAGTGCGCCAGAGGGTTTTTTGTTCTCTGCCGTTTCCTGTGGGATAAGAAAGGAGGGGAAGCTTGACCTTGGATTAATCTTATGTAAAAGAAAAGGAACAGCCTGGGGAGTATTTACTAAAAATACCCTAAAGGCTGCTCCGGTGCTTATCGGAAAGACAAACCTTAAAGAACCCTTTCATCGAGCCATAGTTGCAAACAGCGGGTTAGCAAACGCAGCAACGGGAGAGGAGGGAATAAGGCGGGCTGAAGCGGTTTTGAAAGAGCTTGCAAGCCTGCTAAAACTTAAGCCCTTTGAGATACTTCCGGCAAGCACAGGTGTAATCGGAGAACAGCTTCCCCTTGAAAAGATCATTCCTAAGCTTTCTGAGCTTGTAGCTGGGCTTTCCCCTGATAGGGCTGAAGACTTTGCTAAAGCTATCATGACGACTGACACCTTCCCAAAGATTGCTCAAAGGACAACAAAGGATGGTATAAAGCTCCTTGGAATAGCCAAAGGAGCAGGTATGATCGCCCCGAACATGGCAACTATGCTTGCCTTCATCTTAACAGACGGATACTTAAAAAAAGAAGAGATGAAAAAACTTCTCTCAAAAGCAGTTGATCTGAGCTTTAACCGCATCACCGTTGACGGCGATACCAGCACCAACGACACCGTCTACTTTTTGGCAAGCGGAATTAAAGAGGTCAAAGACGGAAACGACTTTGCAGAAAACCTAATTTCCCTTGCTAAAGAGCTTGCCTATCTTATTGTTAAGGATGGAGAAGGGGCAACGAAGGTAATTCGGGTGGAAATAAAAGGGGCAAGAAACAAAGAGGAGGCACGGGCTTTTGCCATGTCTATTGCCAACTCTCCCCTTGTTAAAACTGCCTTTTACGGCGCAGACCCAAACTGGGGGCGAATCCTTTCAGCCCTTGGCAAAACCGGGATAGACTTTGACCCTAAGTTAGTCCAAATCTTCTTAAACGGCAAACCCTGGGTTAGGGAGCTTTCAGTTGAAACAAACGAAGAAGTCCTTCGGGAGGAAATGCAAAAAAGCGAGGTTTCTCTTGTGGTTAATCTAAAACTTGGTAAAGTTAGCTACGAAGTCTTAACCTGCGACCTAACGGAGGATTACGTGAAAATTAATGCCTCATACAGGAGTTAAAGGATGGAAGAGAACAAAGACAAGGCTTTTGAAAATTCTAATCCTACCGAGAATAAGCTTTTTTGTGAAAAGTATAAAGAATGGGTGGACGAAGGAGAAGGTTGTCGCCACAAGGGCGACTATTGTCAATTCCGAAAGCAATGTCTCACCTACATAAAAGAAAAGTTTAAAGAATTTTAGTCCCAAGCTTACGATGAAGATCCTTTTAACGAACGATGACGGAATTTACGCTGACGGGCTTTGTGCGTTGAGTGCTGCCCTAAGCTGTGAACATGAGGTTTACATCGTTGCCCCAGAGGCAGAAAGAAGCGCCGTTGGTCATGCCATAACCATTCATTATCCTCTGCGGGTGAAGGAAATAAGAAGGGGAAAATTCTTCTGGGGTTATGCGGTATCTGGAACCCCTGCTGATTGCGTAAAGCTTGCTATTTACGAGCTTATTGGTCCGGTAGATTTAGTCATATCCGGGATAAACCGAGGAGCTAATGTTGGTATAAATGTCCTTTATTCTGGCACAGTATCCGCTGCAACGGAAGCTAAAATCCTCGGCTACCCAGGGATTGCAGTCTCAATCGACGCCTACGAAAACATAGACTATTGCTTTGCCGCAAACTTTATCGCAAATTTTATCAAAATCCTCCCCTCCTTGCCCATTAAAAAACCCTTCTGCTTAAACATCAACATCCCCCACATAAATCCAAATAACATAAAAGGAATAAAGTTCGTCAGACAATCAACGGCACCGTTAAAGGAATTCTTTGACAAAAGGCTTGACCTACACGGCAAGGTCTACTATTGGCAAGGGGCAGAAGAACATACTGAGACAAGCCCTGACACCGATGTCATCGCCCTAAAAGAGGGCTACATAACCATTACCCCTATTCAGTTTGATTTAACAAACTACGATACCCTTGAAAGTCTAAAAACCTCTTTAGATTTAAACATTTCAGAACTTCTTAACCTCTTTTAAGGACCTGGCTTAGAGCTTCAATAAAATAATCTATTTCTCGGTAGTTTAGGGTCAAAGGTGGGGTAAGCCTTACGACATTGGGCTTTGGCATGGTGACAAGCACTCTCTCTTCCAACAACCCTTTGAAGACCCTTTCAGCAGGTTCATAAAATTCTATAGCTAAAAGCAAACCAATCCCACGGACCTCTTTAATCAAATTAGGATGCTCCTTGACAAGCCCTTCAAGCTTTTCTTTTAAAACCTTACCTTTTAGGGCGACCTCTTCTAAGAAACCTGCCTCTGAGACGATGTTTAGGACTTCAAGGGCTACGGCACAGGCAATGGGGTTTCCTCCAAAGGTTGAGGCATGAGACCCAGGAGTCAGATGAGCCATAACCTCTTTTTTTCCAAGAAGGGCTGACAGAGGAAGTCCGTTTGCCAGAGCCTTTGAGGAACAAAGAAGGTCTGGCTCTACACCGAAGTGTTCGTAGGCAAAAAGCTTTCCAGTTCTTCCAATTCCCGTCTGAACTTCGTCAAATATGAGAAGAGCCTTATGCTTTTCGCATAGCTCCTTAGCAAAAAGAATAAAATCTCTATCCAAAGGATAAATTCCACCCTCCCCTTGAATTGGTTCAAGAATTATAGCGCAAACCTTATCGGAAAAGGCTGATTTCAAAGCCTCCACATCGTTTGGGGGGATAAAAACTACTCCTGGAACAAGGGGCTCAAAGCCCTGCCAATACTTTGGCTGACCAGTAACGGATAAAGCCCCCATCGTCCTTCCATGGAAGGAGTTTTCAAGGGCAATGAAGACATGCTTTTCCTTGCCGAAGTTATCCTGGGCATACTTTCTTGCAAGCTTTAAGGCTGCTTCAACGGATTCGGCACCGCTATTTGCAAAAAAGACTTGGTCGGCAAAGGTTAGCTCAGAAAGCTTCATGGCAAGCCTTGCTTGGGGCTCCGTGTAGAAAAGGTTTGATGTATGCCAAAGTAGCTCTGCCTGTTTTTTAACTACTGAAACGAGACGAGGATGAGTATGCCCAAGGTTGCAGACGGCAATCCCTGAAGTAAAGTCAAGATACTCAACTCCATCCTCAGTAATAAGTCTTGTCCCCTGTCCTCGAACAAAGGCTAAAGGTATACGCTTATAGTTTGGAGCAAGATATAGCTCTCCCATCTCTACAATATACCCCATCTTTTATCTCCCTTATGATTTATCTACACACTTAGAAAGATAGGACTCAAGGTCAACCTTACGTAGCTTAACATTCCTTTGAAGAAAAAGCTTTGCCATCCGCTCAAAGTTTGGCGTTAAATCAGAAACGTATACCTCAGGTTCTCCGTTTGGGGCTAACATCTCCTTTAAGCTTGGATTTTCTTCAAGGTAGGACTTAACAAGCAGAGCTACTTCCTCGGAAGGGTCAACAAGCTTAATCCTTTTTCCTGCCTTCTCTTGAATAACCTTTTTTAGCAAAGGATAATGGGTGCAGCCAAGAATAAGTGCGTCGATCCCTCTCATTTTAAGGGGAATTAGATACTTCTTCACGATGCTTCTTGTCTCAGGCTTCTTTATCCATCCTTCCTCGATTAAAGGCACAAGAAGAGGGGCAGGGTTTGAGTAAAGCTTTATCTCTGGGTCAGCTTCTGAAAAAAGCTTCTCGTAGATCCTGCTCTCAACGGTTGTCCTTGTGCCGATGAGACCAATTTTCTTGTTTTTGGTTAGGCTTAAAGCCTTTCTAAAGGATGGGGTTACTACCTCAAAAAAAGGGACATTCGGAAAAAGTTCCCTAAGGGTTGGCATAGCGGTGCTTGAAACGGTGTGGCAGGCAACGACTATTATCTTAGCCGAAAGGCTAAGCAAGAACTTTGTATCCTCAATGGCATAGCGGATGACGGTTTCTGCGCTCTTTGTGCCGTAGGGTGTCCTTGCGGTATCCCCAAAGTAAACGATCTTATACTGCGGAAGGTGCTTTAAAAGTTCCTTTACAACCGTCAATCCCCCAAGCCCAGAATCAAAAACGCCTATCATCTGCGTAGCCCGAAGTAATGTTCAAAGCTTGCAGAAATGGCGGTGATGACGGCAAGCCAGAGAACCCAGCGTAGCATAGAGTGAGGGTCAAGGCTTCTTCTGCTAAAACGATGCAAAAGCCCATTAACTACAAGCACCGTCCCAAGACTCCAAAGCCCTGAACCGATAAAGATCTTAGCCGTTTCAACCACCGTCTTTTCAAGGTCGCTTGGATAGTACCTAATGCTAAACAGAAACCAAAGCAAAATTGGTAAAAGAAGCTTCAAGCTAAAAGGCATTTCCTTATAGGTCCTTCAAACCAAGGACATCCTGCATACTGTAGACACCGGGCTCCTTTCCGTAGACCCATTTTATAGCTCTTATTGCGCCTCTGGCAAAGGTCTCTCTTGAGCTTGCCCTATGGGTAAGCTCTATCCGTTCACCGATGCCAGCAAATAGGACTGTATGTTCTCCGACGATGTCTCCACCCCTTATCGTCTGTATACCGATCTCCCTATCTGACCTCTCGCCAATGATGCCCTCTCTGCAGAACCTAAAGTCCTTATCCGTCCTACCAAGAACCTTAGCGATTGCCTGAGCAAGCTTAAGAGCCGTTCCGCTTGGCGCATCCTTCTTCATCCGATGATGAGCCTCTATGATCTCAATGTCGTAGCCTTGTGATAAAACCCTTGCCGTAATCTCGCAGAGCTTCACAAGAAGATTGACTCCTGTGCTCATGTTGTAGTCCTGAACGAGCGGAAAGTTTTGCCGTGCAAGCTCATGGATCTCCGAAAGCTCCTCTTTGCTAAAACCAGTTGTCCCAAGGACCATTGCCTTCTTATACTTAGCGTTAACTCGGGCATGCTCTAAGCTTGCGGTATGAAAAGTAAAGTCTACTATTACATCTCCCTTGTCAATGACCTTCTCTAAGGAATCTTCAACCTTAATGCCAAGAGCCGGCATACCTAATACCTCTCCTAAATCTTTTCCAACATAGGGGTTTGTCTTCGCTTCAAAGCAGCCAGCAAGTTCAAGCTCCTTATCAGCAAGAACCAGTCTGCAAATGGTCTGCCCCATCCTTCCAGCGCATCCTGCAACCACTACCTTAATGGCCATACTTCTCAACCTCCCCTATAAATTTTTGATAGTATTTGTTAAAGACCTGCCAAACCTCCTCTTCAATCTCCTTACCAAGTATATGTTTATAGAAGTTTTTAAAAACTGTCAAAGGCTCTAACTCAAAAGAGGTTGACCTACCCTCCTCCATGAAAGCATAGAAGTTTGCAGAATTTTCTTTCCTTTCATCCTCCTCGTAAAGTAAGGTCATAAGATTAGGGAAGACCTTTCTTAATTCCCTTTCAACCTCGTATATCGGCTGTTTATCCTTAAGCACCACTTTAACATAAGCCCTATCTTGAGGAAGACGCCGTAAGTTTTCAAAGTAATCTACATAAACCTTTAGTTCATAAGGAGAAGGAAGTGGAATTTGTTCAAGATGGGAAAGTCTTCCGTCCTTTATCTCAATTAGGGTGAACCCTCTTTCTTTTGTTGAAAGGTCAAAGGAGTAAGGAAGGGGGGAGCCAGGGTAGATAAATTTTCCCTGATGAACCTGAGGGCTATGAAGATGTCCAAGGAAGACTAAATCAAAGGCTGAAAAACATTCAAGGGGAAGTAAATACTCCCTACTTAGACCTTTAAGAGGGAGCTCCTCATCAGTCCAAACTGTGCCTGATACGGCAAGATGAGAAACAAGAATAGCCGGTTTCTTAATGTGGCTTGTCCATTTTTTTAGTAGGTTCGTAAGAAAATCCGCGGTGTTCTCAAAGTCCTGCTCCTTAACCTCCTCCTCATACTCCCTTAAAGATAAGTAGGGAAGTACATAGAGATAAACCTTTGTGCCAGAATTATCAAACCTTAAAGGGTTGAAGAAAGAGGTTAAATCCCGAGCAATAGTTATACCAACCTCCTTCAACAACTCGCAATGAATGCTTGCCCTTCTTGAGTCATGATTCCCAAGAATAAAAAGGGACTGAACTTTTTCCTCATAAAGCCTCTTTATGACCCCTTCAAAGAGCCTTAAGGAATCAAGGTCTGGAATAGGGCGGTCAAAAATGTCTCCAGCGTTGATAAGAAGGTTAGGCTTTACCTCTTTTAGATAAGCAAAAAAGGTGTCCTCAAAGAACTTAGCTTGCTCCTCAAGAAGGTTTTTAGAAAAAAGGGTTTTCCCAATATGCCAGTCTGAGGTAAGAAGTATTCGCATTAACCTTTAAAGCCTTAACCTTTAAAGTTTAAGGCAACTACATAGATCTCTCTACTTTCTTTCCTTACAGCCTTTGGTCTAAAGAGTTTAACATCTTTGAACCTATTTTCAAACTCCTTGCGAAGCTTCGGGAACTCAGGTCCTTCAAAGACTTTAACGACGGCGTTTCCACCTTTTCTGAGAACCAATTCGCAAATTCGTAGAGCCTGTTCAGCAAGCCTAATGGACTCCAGATGATCCCTTTCTTTTATCCCCGTTGTCTTTGGTGCCAGGTCAGAAAGGACGACATCAAAGCATGGAACATCTTGAGAGACAAGGTCTTCCTTTTTAACCTCAAAGACATCCTTCTTAATAAACCGGTAGAGCTTACTTGAAAACTTAGGGGGAGAAAGGTCTATCCCCACGACAAGCCCTGCCTCCCCAACAACTTCGCAGGCATACTTTGCCCAAGAACCAGGACTTGTTCCAAGGTCGAGAACTTTATCCCCTCTCTTAAGAACTTTGAACCGCTCGTTTATCTCCTTAAGCTTAAAGACTGAGCGTGCAGGATAGCCCTTCTCCTTAGCAAGCCTTGCCCAACTATCAAACCAGGGATTTGCCATAGCTTAAATTTAATCCCTCTTTTCTTTTTTGCGAAAGGCTTTTTAAATAATCCTCTATTTTCTTAGCAAATTCCATCTGTCTTTCCCAGGCTCCAAAAAGCTTTCCTTTCGGCAGAAGTTCTCTTATGGCGTTAAAGACCTCTCGCGTGATTCTACCAGCTTGCTTATTTTGGAATGCAGTCTGAGGAAGGGGCATAAAGGTATGGGCATGAATAACCGCTCCCATCTTAGCAAGCCTTTTCATTAAGTCTACCGTTGCCTTAACATCCTCTTCTTCCTCATAGGGTAGCCCAAAGATAAAGTCAACCTTAGGCGTTATTCCAAACTTAAGGCACGCTTTAACCGCCTGCTCCACATCTGAAACCGTATGTCCCCTTCTGCATAGCTTTAATATCTTTTCGCTACCGCTCTGGGCACCGATGACGAGGGAATTGTTTGCACAGTATTCCTTGATAAGAGCTACCGTCTCCTCTGTCGTGTGTTCTGGTCTAACCTCAGAGGGAAAGGTGCCAAAAAATACCCGTCCACCCTTACTTTTTACGAGACTGCTAAGCTCCTTAAGGAAAGACTTAAGAGCAGGTAAATTCACGTTTTTCCCATCAGTTGATAAATAAGAAAAGGCGTTTGGAGTGATAAACCTTATATCCCTTATGCCTCGGGAAAGGAGTTTTTCTACATAATGAAGGATGACTTCTTGAGAACGATGCCTTGGTTTTATCCCAAAAAGGGCTGATGTCTGACAGTAGGAGCAGGCAAAGGGACAACCCCTTGTTATTTCAATGGGATTTATCTTGCCAGCTACCTCGGCAAAGGGTGGAAACTTGTTTAAGTCAATCGGGTCAGGTCTACCTGTAGACACAACCCTACCCTCTTCAAGATAGGCAATCCCTTTTACCTTCTTAAAATCTTGAGAACTTAAGTAGGCTCTAAGAAAGTTTGGCAAGCTTTCTTCTGCCTCAAAAAGAAATACCAAATCAAAACCTGCCATCAAAGTTCCTAAGGGGTCTCCAGTTGGATGGGGTCCCCCTGCTAAAAAGAGAACCCTTTCTTTGGGCAAAGAAAATTTTAATTTTTCAATTAAGGGAAAAATTTGGAAAATCTGGGTAGTAAAAAAGGAGAACAAAAAAATCACAAGGTCAAAGCGTTGAGTAGCATCCTTTGCAAGCTGTAGAACATTCCTTTCATTGGCAAAAAGAATTTCAAAGCCTTGCAAAGAATCACAGATTACATGCCTCTCAAGTGCACCAAGGATTACGTTAAGACTATACCGATTTTCCTTAGTATAGTAAAAAAGAAGCGCAACCCTTTTCATGTTTTTAAAAGATGAAACACAAGCCAAAAACCGTCAAGGAGCTTCAATGCTAATAAACAGTGAAACTTTTCGTAAACTACCTACCAAAGAATAGAAAATTTCTAAAATTTTGTTATTAAATGATCCTGTGCTTTTGTCAGTCGTCATACCGACCTTAAACGAAGAAAAATTTATAAAATCCTGCTTAGAAAGTCTTTCTCACATTGAGGTTGATGAGGTTATAGTTGTAGATGGCGGAAGTACGGATAGAACGGCTGAGGTTGCCTACTCCCTCGGAGCAAAGGTTGTATCATCTGCTCCAGGTAGGGGGAAACAGCTTTCCCTTGGGGCAGAAATAGCTCGAGGCGATTATCTCCTCTTTCTTCACGCTGATTGTCAATTTACGAAGCCTGTAGACATAAGAGGAGCAATCAAAGAAGGATTTGCCTGGGGCTTTTTTCCTATAAGGTATGAGCCTACAAACCTTGAGCTTAACATGCTCTCAGCTTGGATTAACTTTCGATCAAAGATATTTTCCCTACCCTTTGGAGACCAAGGTTTAATCATAAAACGTGCCATCTATGAAGAGGTTGGTGGCTTTAAGGACTATCCCTTCCTTGAAGACGTAGATTTAGTCTTAAGATTAAAGAAAATAGCAAGCCCAAAGGTCTTCTCTGAAACCCTAATAGTGTCTTCAAGGAAATTAAAGCCCCACATCCCCCTTTACCCAACCCTTCACAGCTTGCGAAATTTCTTCATCCTTTTAGCCTTT
>CAZJUD010000074.1:0-5388 GCA_964549125.1 uncultured Caldimicrobium sp. | reverse complement strand
CTATAAACACCGCAAGGTATTTAGCTACTCGCATTGCCGTTATGTATCTTGGTAAAATAGTGGAGCTTTTTCCTGCTCAAGCCTTGGGGAAGCTTCCTCATCACCCTTACACTGAGCTCCTCCTTTCCGTAAACCTTGACCCATTTAATCCGATAAAACCAAACTTTTCGACCCCTAAGGGAGAGCCTATACTGTCCTTTGAAGAGGTTAAGGGCTGTTCCTTTTATCCCCGCTGTCAATACAAAAAACCGACCTGTCAAACCTCAGGTCCTGAGCTTGTAGAAGTCTCACCAGGGCATTTTGTTTCCTGCTTTGAAAGGATTTAATAATCCCCCTCGAATTTTGTCACATTTTTGAAATTAGAAAATTAGAGAAAAACTTAGAAAGGCTTCAAAAGATAAAGCTCCATTTGCCTTCTTATGTAAGTTCAGCTGCTTCCATTATAGAAAAGACTTAGACTTCTAAATATGGTAAAGGCTTACCATTTGTAATCTTCTTGAAATTATGTCTTTTTTTGAATGTAGATTGGAGCTTCTCTTTTCCTTCTAAAGATTTTTACTTAACTTTGAAAAAGGGGTATAGTTAGAGTAAGCTTTTATTAACCGTTTGGGGAAAAAACAAATTCTTTAAGCGGTCTTTAAAGAGCATTAAATCAGTAAAGGTTTAACTATTCCTTATTGAACAATAAGGGAGGGGATTTAAGAGTGGGGAGAAGTCTTTCTAATGTAGAGGATTCTTTTAAAGGGGCTTTGAAAGAAAGGCTTCCGGAAGCGGTCTACAGGGTTTGGTTTTCCGAAATTGGAGTAAACATAAAAGGCAGGAGATTAATTCTTGAGGTAGCAAACGAGTTTGCCAAAAACTGGATTAAGGAGAACTATCAAGAGCTCATTTCGGCTGTTGCTCAAGATTTTGGTTTTTGTGAATGGGATTTTCAGGTTGTGCCCAAGGGAAAACCAGAGCAGATGGTCATTCCCTATTCACCTCTTGAGGTCATAGGAAGAAAGCTCTCTCCTAAGTATACCCTTGAAGACTTCGTAGTTGGCAAATGTAATGAGCTTGCCTATAAGGTAAGCTTAAGGTTTGTTGAAGAGCCCCCAAAAGGTGGCTTAGTATACTTTTACGGTAACTTTGGGTTAGGAAAAACCCATCTTTCTCAGGCAATAGCAAACGCCCTCTATCAAAAAGGCTTCCACCGGGTCTTTTATTTTACAGCTCAAGATTTTTTAACCTACCTCATGAAGTATCTCAAATCAGGAAGCCTTGATGTGTTTAAGAGCAAAATTCAAGAGGGATGTGACCTCTTAATCATAGATGGTGTACATTTTCTTTCCGGAAAAGAGTTTACTCAGGTTGAGCTTGCCTTCCTTCTTGACTATCTTCTTGACTACGGAAAAAATGTCATTTTTACCTCCCTTAAGCTTCCCAAAGACATGGTAGACTTTGATACTACTTTAAAGTCAAGGCTCAATGCAGGGCTTATCTTAAGGCTAAATCAACCAGATTTCGAAACCAGAAAAAAGATTATCCGTTTCAAGGCAAAAAAGCTCGGTTATAGCCTCCCCTACGACGTGGTTGAGTATTTGGCAAGGATGGTTCGGGGAGATATAAGACAGATTGAGAGCGTTGTGAACGGGCTTATAGCCAGGGCAAAGCTTTTAAACGAACCCATAACCATTCTCCTCGCAAAGGAACTTTTGAGCGAGGTCTCTGAGACTAAGGAAGAAGCTCAGGACATTGAGGTTTTTGTGGAAAGGGTTTGCAAGTTCTTCGGAATTGAAAAAAGCTCCCTTTTTTCCAACTCAAGAAAGAAGGAGTTAATGTTAGCAAGGCAGATTTTAATCTATCTTCTGAAGAAGCACACCCAAAGATCCCTCAAAGAAATAGCGGAGATATTCAAAAAAGAGCATTCAACCATCATCTATCACTTGAAATGTATGGAAAAGAAGCTTGCAGAGGAGAGGGCTCTTAAGTTTAAAGTGGAGCTACTAACCCGGGAAGTCCTTGAAGAATTTTCAGGAAGGGTCTCCGAGAGCGCATCATGTGAAGAGGATACCGAATGTGAATCCTATGTTTGATAAGGTTTTTAAGGAGCTTGATAAGCTTCTCCCGGGTAAGGTTTTCACCAAAGAAGATACCCTTTTAGCCTATTCTTTTGATGCAAGTCCTCTTAGAGGTAAGCCTTGGGCAGTCATACTTCCTGACACCAAAGAGGAGGTGCTTGCAGTCTTAGAGCTTGCAAGCCAATATAAATGTCCTATTATTCCCCGTGGTTCAGGGACCTCAACCACTGGGAGCTCTGTGCCTTTGGAGGGCGGTCTTGTTTTATGTCTTTCTCGGCTAAACAGGATCCTTGATTTTAACGAACAGGAAAGGATTGTTCATTGCGAACCCGGAGTAATCACCGGAGACCTTAAGCGCTTTGTTGAAAGGTATAACCTTTTTTATCCACCAGACCCTTCAAGCTATGCCTTCTCAACCATAGGGGGAAACATTGCAACCGGTGCAGGAGGACCAAGGGGCTTAAAGTATGGAACAACTAAAGATTACGTGCTTGCTTTAGAGGTAGGCCTACCTGGTGGAAGGCTCATCCGCACCGGTCCTAAAACCTTAAAAAAGTCTTCCTACTACAACCTTACCCCCCTTTTTGTTGGCTCTGAAGGAACCTTGGGAGTGATACTTTCTGCTTGGCTTAGGCTTATACCCTTGCCTGAAAAAAGGGTCCTTTATTTAGTCCGTTCAAAGGATGAGGCTAAGCTTTTAATTCTTATTGACCAGGTTTTGAAGTTAGGTATAACTCCTTCTTCAGCTGAGTTTATAGACCAAACCTCAGTCTTAGCCTTAAGGCTATCCGACCATCCTTTAGTCTTTCCTGAAGATAAAGGGCTTCTTTTCCTTGAGGTGGACGGCAAAGCCTGCTGCGTTGAGAAGGAGGCTAAGGCTATTGAGAAGGCTTTAGTCGAGTTTGGGTTTTCCTATGAGTTTTCATCGGATACCTCTGAGATGGAAAAGCTCTGGGAGGTTAGACGCTCATTGAGCCCAAGCCTGAGGATACTTGGCAGTAAAAAGCTTTCAGACGACCTAACCGTTCCAAGAAGGCATAATTTTGAGTTTTTGAGCTATCTACGCTCCCTTGAGAAAGGTTCAGGAATTTATATTACTGCCTTTGGGCATGTGGGGGACGGAAATTTTCATGTGAACATCTACTTTGAAGAGGGGTATGAGGATAAAGCAAAAAGCCTACGGGAGAGCTTGATTAAAAAGGCGTTAGAACTTTCAGGCACCGTGTCAGGAGAACATGGCATAGGCTTTACTAAAAAAGCCTACTTTGCCATGGAGCTATCGGAGGAAGAGCTTAATCTAATGCGAAGCCTAAAAGCCCTTTTTGACCCCTACGGCATCCTTAACCCTGGGGTCAAAATACCTTGATCGTTCCATTGGGGCTTAGTTCTGAGGCCTTAGCTAAGTAATAGAATCGTCTCAGAGAGTTTACATTCCTTGAATTGTAGAATAAAATGCAAGGATAAGCGGTCCTTAGGAGAGATTATGGAAGAAGAAAAACTTTTTCACGAAGAAAGCGAAAAGTTGAGAGTAGCCGAGCAGTTTGTTGAAAAGGGGAATACTGCTTGGGTTAAGGGACAAATTCTTGATGCTATTCAAAGCCTTGAGTCTGCCCTTGAGATATATTCTGAGTTAGGGCGGATGAAAGAGATGGCAAACGTTCTTGAAAAGCTTGGAGATATTTACTACCTAAGGCAAAATTTTGAGAAAGCTTTAAGGGCTTACAAAGCCTGTCTTGATATCTGCGAGAATTTTGAGGACGAAATTAGCACCTGCATCATTGCCGAAAAAATCGCTTATGTTTTTCGGGACAAGGGGGAGTATGAAAGATGTTTGCCTTACTTTTACAGGATCCTTGAGATCGCAGAGAAGTATAAGGACCCCCATCGAGCAGGCAGAGCACTTGCCGGAATTGGAGAGTGTTGTATTAAGCTTAACCGGATAGAGCAGGCAAAGGACGCCCTAAGGTTAGCCTTGAAGATCTTTAGAGGCATGGGAGCCATCGAGCAAACTAAGATCTTAGAAGCCTCTCTTGAAAGGTTAGAAAAAGGTCTTGATAAGGCTCACCTTGATAGTGAATAGCCTTCATTCCAAGCTTTAGGGCAGGCTCAATATCATCCTCTAAGCTATCACCTATCATGACTGCTTCCTCAGGCTTTGTGTTAAAGTCAGAAAGCACATGGAGGAAGCTTGCGGGGTTTGGTTTTAGGTAGCCGATTTCACATCCTGTATAGACCCTATCAAAAAACTTATCAAGCCCTAACCCGGAGAGGACAGTATGAAGCCTTCCGTCCCAGTTTGAAAGCACGCAAAGCTTTAGCCCTTTTGCTCGAAGTTCTTGGGCAAACTCTGGGAAACCAGGCATAGTTATAACACAGTCTTTGCTTGCAAAATGAGTATAAGCCTTTTCGAAAAGGCTATCAAACCAAGGTTCAAATCGATACTCCTTAAAGAGGATTTCAAAGAAGGAACGCCAGGCTTTAAAACACAGCTCTTGGTTCCAGCGTAGATTAGCCGTATTTCTATTAAAGACAAGTCGATAAACTTCTTTAACTCTTGATTGAAGCTCAAAGGGGTTTAAATTGACGCCTACCTCTCTGAAAAGTTTAGCGTAATACTCACCCACTGGTGGATGAATCTTAATAAAAGTCCCCTCAGCGTCAAAGATCACAAGTTTGATTTTAGGTGCCATTTGAGCCTTTATCTTTTATATCCAGGTAGTTCTAAATGAGAACAGGTACCGGTTGGGCAGGTATGCGTTTCGGCAAGGCGGGGTTTGTCAGTTGAGGTAGCTCCTCCAGCATCACCCTTAATGATAGAGTTAACAACGCTCATTAACCGCTCAACCTTGCCTCCACAAAACTTACATTTAACAGAATTTGCTTCCTCCCTATTCTTAAGAAGAATTTCAAACTCCTTTCCACACTCAACACACTTAAACTCAAATATCGGCATCCCCCTTCCCCCTTTTTATCTTTATATTCCAAAAGCTAATGTATGCTTTTTCTTTTATCAAGGGTCTGTGAGGCTGTTCGAAAAATCTTGCAAACATACCTTGCCATCTTAAGGTAACATCAAGGACCTCTGAAGCCCTTCGCAGCCCCTTCGCTGACGCTCAGGGCGACATGGTGGGGGTCATCCTGAGCGAAGCGAAGGATCTCAGGGGCCCTTCGGCCTTTCGGCCTCAGGGTGACAGAAAAGGGGTCGTCCTGAGGGAGCGAAAGCGACCGAAGGATCTAATTAGGCCCTTCGCTGCCCCTTCGGGCTATCGCCCTCAGGGCTACGGCTCAGGGCGACAAAAAGAAAAAGGCCTCAGGGCGACATAAAAGG
>CAZJUD010000073.1:0-3893 GCA_964549125.1 uncultured Caldimicrobium sp. | reverse complement strand
GCAGCGACGTCCTCTAAGCGCCTCCGGTGATCGCACCCCTCTTAGGTCCTTCGGGGCTTCCGCCCCTCACGACGACCCCTACCCAGTCGCCCTGAGCGAAGCGAAGGGTCTCCCCCAAGGTCTTTCAAGGTTTACGCCCTTTAGGATGTTAGGATGAGGACGACCTGTTGAAGGAATGACATATGGGATTCTTCAGTTTTGCTAACGCTACCTTAAACCTTCTATCGCTCTTCTTATTCTATTTTTTACCCTTTCTTTGCCCAAGATTTTCATTACTTCAAAAAGAGGGGGGCTTACTGTTCTTCCAGTCAAAGCTACTCTTATGGCTTGAGCAAGGTCTTTTAGTTTTATGTTTCTTTCTTCAGCAAATTTTCTAAGTTTCTCTTCAGAACCTTTTTCATCATCAAGGTTTAAACTGTCAAGAAGCTCGTAGAAGGCTGCAAGATGTGGTTTTATGCTTAAGGTTAAGTGTTTTTTAACAGCCTCCTCTTGAAAAGGATAATCTTCAATCAAAAAGTAAACCATGTTCTCGGCAAGCTCTTTTAAAGTTTTTACTCGAGGTTTAAGGCTTCTTATAGCTGAAAGTAAATACTGGGGGTCTATTTTTTCCGTTAGATAATTAACTATAAATGGCTTCAAATGAGGGAGCAATTCTTCATCTTGGAGAGTTCTTATCCAATATGCATTTATGGCTAAGAACTTGTCAGGGTCAAACCGAGCTGGTGAAAGATTGATGCGAGAGAGGTCAAACTTTTCAATAAGCTCTTCAACGGTAAAGTATTCTTGGTCGCCATAACCCCATCCTAATCTTGCAAGATAGTTAACTACAGCCTGTGGGAGATAGCCAGCATCCCGGTATTCCAGAATAGACTGAGCACCATGCCTCTTAGATAAACGTGCTCCATCTGGACCAAGAACCATCGGAATGTGAGCAAACTTTGGAGGCTCAACGCCTAAAAGCTGATATACTATTAGCTGTTTAGGCGTGTTCGAAATGTGATCATCTCCTCTGATAACATGTGTAATTTTCATATCAATGTCATCAACTACTACAGCGAAATTGTAAGTTGGTGTACCATCGGCTCGAAGGATAATGAAATCGTCAACCTCCTCAGGTGGGAAAACGATTTTCCCCCTTAAAAGGTCTTCAAAGGAAATTTCTACAAGGTCAGGTACTTTAATTCGGACCACTCGTCCGGGGGCTTTGCTTAAGTTCAAGTTTCTGCAAGTGCCATCATACCGAGGTTTTAAGCCACGTTCAACCATCTCTTTCTTCTTTTGCTCAAGCTCTTCCTTAGAGCATTGACAGTAGTAAGCATTACCTTCGGCAACAAGTCTTTCAGCCACCTCTTGGTAGCGAGGGAACCTTTCTGTCTGGAAGTACGGTCCTTCGTCCCAGTTTAATCCAAGCCAAGATAAGGCTTCAATTATTGAATCCACGTATTCTTTTTTTGACCTTTCAAGGTCAGTATCTTCAAACCTTAAGATGAACTTTCCTTTGTGCTTTCTTGCGAACAACCAGTTGAAGAGAGCGGTCCTTGCCCCTCCAAGATGTAGATAGCCTGTTGGGCTTGGAGGAAAACGAGTTATCACCATCAGACACCCTCCTGTTTGTTAGAAGACTTATTTGAAAGGGATTCTAATGTATAACAATGCCAGCGTAGCCAACCACTGAAGAATAATCCCCTATTATATCTCCTGAGGTCTTGTAATCAACAAGCTCAACACTGGATACAGAAAGCCTTTGACAGGCTGCCAAAAGGCAGGAAACAGGAAGATATCCACACATGCTTATCCTTTCCTTAAACACCACCTGCAAAAGCCCTTCTGGAGAAAGCTTCTTTATTTGTTCAATGGCTAAAGAATCCTTTTTCTTTGCAACTTCGTGAGGAACGTAGTGGCTAAAATCAGTGCTCGCAACTAAAAGAATGTTTTTTTCAGGATGATTTAGTACATACTCAGCAAGCGCAGACCCTAAGGCATAGATTTCTTCAAGGCTAAGGTCAAGTAGAACTATGGGAATAATTTTAATGTTAGGATTTATATATTGAAGGAAAGGCACTTGGACCTCCAGAGAGTGTTCATGAAGATGGGCAAATTTTTCTGGCGTAAGAAAGGGAACATGCTCCGTAAGAAAGTCAACCCCATCTTTCTCGACCTTTGCCTCCCCAAGAGGGGTAAGATAAGCCTCTCCGTCAAAGATGCTTGCCCTTGCGCCAAGCCCAGTATGGTTTGGTCCAAGAATAACTGCTACATCAGGTGGCTTTATCATTCCGTAAACTTTACCTGCTACACCGCCAGAATACATATACCCTGCATGAGGAACAATTATAGCCTTTGCAGAAACCTTTCGTGAAGAAGGGACCACAAGAGACTTCAGGTCTGAAAGCAAGCCCTCTCTCGTTGAAGGATAAAAGTATCCAGCAACAGCAGGCTTTCTTAGCATAGGTCTCCCTTTAATCTCTTTATGTTTTCAAGGTCTTCAGGAGTATCAACTTCAAGCACATCTTCTGGGACGATGGAGACAAAAATTTTATAGCCATGTTCAAGGGCACGAAGCTGTTCAAGTTTCTCAGAAGTTTCAAGCATACCTTCCGGAAGGCGCGTAAACACGTCAAGGAAGGATTTTCTGTAGGCATAAACTCCGATATGCTTGAAATAGGTAGGTTCTTTGCCTGGTGGTCTAAAATAAGGGATGGGTGCACGTGAAAAATAAAGGGCAAATCCAGCTCGATCAAGGACTACCTTTACCCTGTTTGGGTTTTGAAGCTCCTTTAGATTTTTAAAGGGGGTGGCAAGGGTTGCCATTGGGATTGTGGTATCAAGTAGGAGGGGTCTTATTAAGCTGTCAAAGTAGGAGGGAGAAAAAAGAGGTTGGTCTCCTTGAAGGTTGATGATAATAGTATCTTCCTTTAGCCCAAGGATGTTTGCTGCTTCGGCAATCCGATCTGTTCCAGATGAATGGTCCTCTCGGGTCATTACAGCTTTGCCGCCGAAGTAAAGAACGGTATCAAAAATCCTCTTATCGTCAGTTGCTACGTAGACTTCTTCAAACCCACCTTCTTTTGCCCTTTCATAAACATGCTGAATCAAAGGTTTTTCCCAGAGCATAACCAAAGGTTTGCCTGGAAACCTTGTAGAACTGTATCTTGCTGGAATTATTACTACTTTTTTCATCAATCTTTAATTTAAATCATATCGTTGAAAGGTAAAGGGTACTTTATGCCAGCTCCCTTGATTTTTAACGCTTTAATATTATGATTAGGAAAATCTTTCGGTAATAACTTAATAAGACATTATAAAGGACAGAGTAGATGGCAAAAATTAGGGTTGCTGATTTAGCGGTTGAGCTAAACCTTACAGTAGAAGAGTTGGTTGCCAAGTTAAAAGATTCTGGATTTAGTATAAAGAGCCCTCAAAGTCTGCTTTCTGAAGAGGAGGCTTCAAGAATCAGAGAGTTGTTTAAACCTAAGAAAGAATTCATAGTCATAAAAAGAGAAAAAGCAGAGGGGATTCAAGAACAACCTGAGGAAAAACCTAAGAAAAAGAAGCTTATAATTAAAAGGAAACCCAAACCCCCTGAGGAACTTACAACCAAGCCAGAGGAAAGGGCAGTTTCCGAAGAGGAAAAAATTCAACCGGAGCTAAAACCAGAGGAGCTGAAAAAGGAGGAGTTAAAGGAGGAAGTAAAAGAAGAGAAAAAAGAAGAAGCAAGACCTGGAGAAACCTTAGAAAAAAGGGTAGTTACGGAATTTAAGCCTCGAAGAGAGCGCTTTGGGCGAAGAGAAGAAAAAAGAGAGGAGAAAAGGGTAACTACGCCACCACCGCCGCCTCCTCCTCAGCCTGTTCCTGAAAAACTTGAAAAAGAAGAAAAGAAAAAAAAGGAAAAAATA
>CAZJUD010000072.1:0-11336 GCA_964549125.1 uncultured Caldimicrobium sp. | reverse complement strand
CCGAGGATAATCTTAGCTCCAGCATCAAGAGCATTGGCTGAAAGCTTGGCAATGAGCTCAGCTGGATCAAGGGTAAAAACTTCCTCGTTATATTTTTTATAGCGGATGCCAAAGTCATCAAGAATAGGCTGAACCTCCTTCTGGACGGCGATCTTTGGAATGAGGTTCCCACCCCCACCTATACCGCCTCCAAAAGAGAGCCTCCTTTCATAAACCACAACCTTAAAACCTTTCTCAGCAAGGTATTTAGCGGCAGTAAGTCCCGACGGTCCTGCACCAGCAATAAGCACATCTACCTCGCTGTAATCTAAAAGGTCCTTTAAACCCTCTTCTAAAATGGCACGGTTGATAAGTATCTCCATATGCAACCCTCTTTAAAATTTATAATAACATTTAATCATCACACTATTATTCTTCGGATGTTTAGTGAAAAATTTAACATTTGACTAAAAGGCTTCCTTGAAGACCTGTCTAAAATGATATCCGCTTACCACTTGGGCAAGGATGGTAGAAAGGGCCTTTGGTTTTTTAGCAAGGGTCTTCCAAAGGAGCTTCCAAAAGTCGCCCCTACCCTCTTCTTTTAGCCCAAAATGAAAAAGTATCTTAGGAAGACTCATTAAATAACCGGAATTACACTTTAAATAAGAAGGAGATAAGCTAAATTTAACTTTGGGAGAATAATCGTCGAGAAAAATTGAAATTCTCTTATAGTAGTTCTTTACCGAATAGAGCTCCCGTATTACTCTCTTATAACCTTCGATTAAGGTTTCTAACCCTATTTTGGGGATAATGTTTGTAGAAAGGTCTGTGTTATTGCCAATGAACCGAGGGAGGATCCTTCCCTCCTCATGAAGCCTATTGTAGAGCCTTGTGTCCGGGGGAGCATTCAGAAGGCCGACCATAGCGATAATGATCCGGGTATCCTCGATGAAGCGAACCAAGGTATCAAAGATGGTTGGCGGGTCGTTGTCAAAGCCAAGAATAAATCCCCCCATTACCTCAAGACCAGACTTTTGGACATTTCTTATGGAGGCAACAAGGTCTCGGTTCATGTTTTGACGCTTGTTTGCCTCCTTTAAACTCTCTTCGTTCGGCGTCTCAATCCCTATAAAAACTGAGGTAAAACCCGCCTCAGTCATAAGCCTTATAAGCTCATCGTCGTCAGCTAAATTAATGGACACCTGGGTGTAAAAATAAAACGGGTAGTTTCTTCTTTTTTGCCATTCAATGATTGCGGGGAGTATCTCCTCTTTCGTTACCCTTTTTGGACCAATAAAGTTGTCGTCAACAAAAAAGACTGAACCTCTCCAACCAAGCTGATATAGGTTTTCAAGTTCGTTAATGATCTGTTCTTTAGACTTGGTTCGCACCGCATGCCCAAATAGATTTGTGACGTCGCAGAACTCGCAGTTAAAAGGGCACCCTCGGGAAAACTGAATGCACATAGAGGTATAGCTTTTAAGGGCAATCAGGTCATACCTTGGGATAGGGCTTTTTTTGAGGTCTACCTTCTCCTGGGTGGTATAAATCTTTTTAGGGTTGCCTTGAGCAAGGTCGGAGAGAAATTGAGGCAAAGTAATCTCCCCTTCGTTTAACACAAAGTGATCCACGTCCTCCCAAAATTCTTGATAGAAAACGGTAAAAAGAGGACCACCAGCAACAACCTTCTTTGAAAATTTTTTAGCCCTTTTTATTACCTCTTTTGCTGATTCTCGTTGAACAGCCATGGCACTGATAAGAACAAGGTCAGCCCAGGCTAAATCCTCATCCCTCAAAGGGGCAACGTTTAGGTCAACAAGCTTTAGCTCCCAATCCTGTGGAAGAAGCCCTGCGATGGTGAGTAAGCCAAGAGGGGGATGGGTTGCAGATTTATTCAAAAATTTAAGGGCATGACGAAAACTCCAAAAAGTATCAGGATACCGAGGATAGATTAGAAGAGTTTTCATGATTAAATACCTCTAAGATAAATTCCATTTTTTTAGCTTATCCCTCAAGGTCTTTCTGTCAATACCTAAGACTTGAGCAGTTAGACTCTTATTCCATTTAAGGAGGTCTAACACTTTAAGAATGTAGATCCTTTCTACCTCTTCAAGAGGCAAGATTTTCGTTTTATCTTTGGGTATAGGGAGGGGAACAGAAATTTCCTCTAAGGTTCCGTCCCTTTTGCTGAGGTCAAACCCAGCAAAATAAAGGTCCTTCTCGGTAATTTCCCTGTCTTTGCTAAAGATCACAAGCCTCTCCACAAGATGCTTTAGCTCCCTTACATTACCAGGCCAATCGTAGGTAAAGAAAAGCTCCATAACCCTTGGGGAAAAGCCTTTGAGAGGTTTTTGATGCTTCTTGCTATAGTAATTAAGAAAATACTGGGCAAGAAGGGGAATATCCTCCTTTCTCTCCCTTAGAGGGGGTAGATGAAGGTGGACCACATTAAGACGATAAAAAAGGTCTTCCCTAAAGGTCCCTTTTTTTACCTCCTCTTTTAAATCCTTGTTTGTTGCTGCAACTATCCTGACCTTAGCCTTAACGATCTTTAGGCTCCCAACAGGAGAAAATTCTTTTTCCTCCACAACTTTTAGGAGCTTTGCCTGTAGGTCTATGGGGATGTTCCCTATCTCATCAAGGAAAAGCATTCCCCCTTGAGCAAGCTCTATCTTCCCAACCTTTGAGGTAAAGGCTCCAGTAAAAGCTCCCTTTACATGCCCAAAAAGTTCGCTCTCAAAAAGAGTAGGCACGATACAGCTACAATCAACGCAAACAAAGGGACCTTTGTAGATGGAGTCAAGCTCATGTAGCTTTTTAGCAAGAAGCCCTTTGCCAGTTCCAGATTCTCCCGTGATTAAAACGGTAGTGTCTGTTTGGGCAATCATTCTAACCTTCTCTAAAATCTGTTTGATGGCATGGCTCTTTCCGATAAAAGGGATCCTTTCATCTTTTTCCGTTAGGCTGAGCTTCAAGTAAAGGTTTTCTAAAAGGAGCTTTTTCTTTTCTAACGCTTGCTCAAGAGTATGCTTTGCGGTGAAGAGGTCGAAGGGCTTTTCCAAGAAATCAAAGGCTCCCATCTTCAAAGCCTTAACAGCAGTCTCAATATTTCCGTAAGCTGAAATGACGATAAACTGAGTGTCAAAGCTCTGTTCTAAGAACTCTTGCAAAAGGTCTAAACCGCTTCCATCAGGGAGCTTAAGGTCTAAGAAGACGACATCATATTCGTATTGAGAATAAAGTTTTTTTGCTTCAGCAGCGCTCCCTGCTACATCTACAGAATAACCTTCCTTTAGAAAGGTATGACTTAGGCTTTCTCTTATGGGAAACTCATCATCAACAACTAAGATTTTAGCTTTAAAAGACATCGCTTCTCAACGCCTCCCTAGTTGGTAATGTTAATTTTATCTGAAAACCAGCTCCTCCCTTCGGGGAGTTATAAGCGGTTATAGTTCCACCATGATGTTTGATGATGTTAGCACAGATGGCTAAACCAAGCCCAGACCCCTCTTTCCCTTCCTTAGTAGTAAAAAAGGGATCAAAGATGAAGGGCAAAACTTCAGGGGGAATGCCAGGACCTGTATCTTCAACCACGATGATTATTCTATCAGGTTTTGCTTGAGTCTCAACGTATATCTTCCCTTTTCCCTTCATAGCTTCGGCAGCGTTGATAAAAAGGTTAAGCATCACCTGCTCCATCTGGGTTTGGCTTGCGTAAAAAGGAGGAAGCTTTGGGTCAAGCTTCATCTCAAACTTAATCTCTCGGAATATATGATAATCAACTAAAAAATTGTATACCTTTAGTATAACCTGGTTTAGGTCAATCCATTCCTTCTTTTCAGCATCAGGCTTCCCAAAATCAAGAAGGGTCTTAGAAATTATTCGACAGCGCCTGGCAAGCTCTATAATCTTATCCACAAACTCTCGGGCTTTACTTCCGCTTGGGATCTCATCCTTCAACATCTCTGCATAAAGAAGAATCCCTGAAAGGGGATTTTTTAATTCATGAGAAATTTCACCGGCAAGCTTCCCAAGGCTCATCAACCTATCCGTATGATACCACTGATGAAACTTAAAAAGCTCCCTATCGCGAATCAGGATATGAAGATGCCTTCCTTCATCTAAACTCAAGGTAATAGAATAATAAAAGGCACCTTCGTATGGAAAAAGGCTTAACCCAGGGGAAAAGGAAAAGTACCCCAAAACCCTTTCTAAGGTTTGAGAAACAGGCTCGCTCTTAAGCCCAAAAGTTGTAAGAAAAGCCTGATTTACTTTTAGGATAGTATGCCCCTCCTCTGATAAAAAGGTTAAGGCTAAGGGATATGGATATGAGGAAAAACCCTCCAGTTTGAAGAGAAAATCTCCTTCTTTCACGCCTATAGATTAAACATAACTTTTAAGGAGGGCTAAAAGGTTGTGAATTTCTTCCCACATAAACTGACTGGACATGAACACGATGAGAGTTTTTTCTCCATTTAAATTAAAGTTTAAGTCAGGAAACCCATTTTCTAAAAGCTTCGCCTTTTTGCCTCTTCTTCTTATCCCTTGGATTAGGCTTTCCAAGTCAAGCCTTTCTTGAGGGGGTACCTTCTCAAGAAGAGGCGACTTTTTTATAAAAACCTCATCAGCTAAGCTTAAGACCTCTTCGTAATCCCTCTGAAAGACCTTTCTTCTGCTTGTATTAGTCCGTGGCTCAAAGATTAAGATGGTTCTTTCAGGGTTTATTGCCTCCTTTAGCCCAAGAAAGGTTTCTTTTACGGCAGTTGGATGATGGGCAAAGTCGTCAATAACTATAAGATTTTCCGTAACATATATTACTTCTTGCCTTCTTTTTACTCCGGCAAAGTTTTCTAAAGCATCGATAATCTTTTCTTCCGAAAAACCAAGATGGTAGAGAAGCGCATAGACGGCGATCAAATTCAGGGCGTTATACTCACCCGGTAAAGGTATGTTTTCTCTTTTTCCTACCTCAATTCTTCTTTTCCCATGCCTAAGGATAACTCTTGTCTTAAAGCGACCGTGTTCAAAGATGGTAGTTGCTTTTAGAAGACGAAACTCGGCTTTCGGGTCCTTACCGTAGCTAACAACCCTTGCCTTGGCATCTTTTACAAGCTTTCTTAAGATTTCATAATCCCTGTTTATTACTATAAGCCCTTCCTGAGGGACCTCCGATACAAGCTCTTTAAAAACTTTTACCAAGGAATCAAAATTAGGATAAGCATCTGCGTGGTCGTACTCAAGGCTTGTTAAGATTAGACCAAAGGGCTTGTAGTGCTTGAACTTTGGAGATGAGTCAGAAAAGGCTGAAGGGTATTCATCTCCCTCTACAATCGCCCAATTTCCCCTACCGAGGTGGAAGTTAAGGGCTGTTTCTCTTAAAACTCCACCTACCAAGTAGGTAGGGTCTTGTGAAAGAGCTGATAGGGCATGCGCTAAAAGGGCGGTCGTTGTTGTTTTTCCGTGAGTTCCAGCGCAAACAAGGACCCTCTTTCCAGAAAAAACATGCTCAGAAAGAAACTGAGGAAAAGAAAGAAGCGATTTACCCCTATCAAAGCTTGCTTTTACTTCAGGATGGTCTATTTTTACGGCGTTCCCTACTATTACCAGTTCTGGGTTAAAAAAATCGATGTTCTCTTCCTTTGGCTCAAAAATAGGAATTCCCTCTCTTTCTAAGATTTCGCTTGCCGGAGGATAAAGTGGTAGTTTATCCGAGCCTGAAACCTCATACCCAAGCCTTTTAGCAAGAGCAGCAACCCCTGACATTCCTATCCCGCCGATACCAATAAAATAAGCCCTCATCTTTCTCCCTCTTTAGGTAAAGCCTCAAGGACCTGCCAGAGGTATTTTACCACTAAGCTATGCCTTAAAAACCCTTCAAGGGTTGGACATACTTGGTCACCATCAAGAACGATCAAACCTTCTTTAAGAAGGGGCACTAAAGCCTCCTTAGGAATTGGGAAGCCTAAAAGTCTTTCGATATGAAGATTAGAAAACCCTTTCCTTAAGCGAAGCCCCATAAAGATAACCTCTTTTGCCATGTCAAGAGGCGTTAGCTCCTCTAAAATTTCCTCATCCTTCCACCGAAGGTTATTTATTCGGGACACAGCTCCCGGTCCAATACCAAGATAGGGCTTAAACTCCCAATATAGGAGGTTATGTTGACAAAAATAAGAGGGCTTTGCATAGTTAGATATTTCGTAGTGGAAAAAGCCTTTTTCTTCTAAGAATTCATGAGCAATAAGAAAAAGCTTCCTCCCAAGACGAAGGTTCTTTTGTCGTTGCCTTTCCCCAAATCTTTCAGCAAAAAGAGTCCCCTCATAAGGAGTAAGCTCATATAGGGAGATGTGCTTTACCGGGAAATTTAAAAGGAGGCTCAACTCCTTTAAAAGGGTCTTTACACCTTGACCAAGATAGCCGTAGATCAGGTCAACAGAGATGTTTTCAAAGACCTTAGCTCCCATCTCTAAGGCTTTAATGGCAGTTTTGAGGTCATGAAGCCTTGAGAGAAAACTCAGTCCTCGGCTTGTTAAAGCCTGAACCCCAAGGCTTAAACGATTAAACCCAACCTCCTTATAGCCTGAAAGCTTCTTCAGCGTTAAGCCCTCTGGGTTTGCCTCGATTGTTAGCTCAACCGGTTCAAAGATAAAAAGATGTGAAAGCTCGGTAACCAGGCTTTCATAAAAGGCTGGAGAAAGTAGGCTTGGCGTCCCACCCCCAGCATAGAAGGTAATTATCCTTATTTCCTGCAGGGAAAACCGCTCTTTAAGAAAGTCTTTTTTCCTTTTTAGGTCCTCTTTGATTATAGCTAAAAATTCCTTTTCATCAGGCTTTTTAGCCAGGGAATAGAAATCGCAGTAAGGGCATTTCCTTAGACAAAAGGGCACATGAAGATAGAGACCAACGGCTTCAGACATTAAGATTTATTATAAGCATTAAAAAGCAACGGAGCAAAGTAGAGGGAGGCTAACCACCCTTTTTAGTTGGTTAGAATGAAAGGGAGAGCTCTCCTAAAGTTTTCCCTATCGTTGTAAAAAAAAGCTAACTAATGCCTAAGCTTTGGTATAAGAATAGGTTACTTTAATTTTAATCGGAATAGCAATATAATAATGATTGTATGAAGAATGAGGTTTGGGTTTTAGACGACGAAAAGCCAATCTGCGACATTTTGGTAAGCATTCTTCAGGATGAGGGCTATTCAGCAAGGAGCTTTATTTTAGCTAAGGATTTTCTTAAGGCTCTAAAGGAGCATAGACCCAAAGCAGTCTTTCTTGACCTTTGGCTAAAGGATGCTGACGGCATGGAAGTCTTAACCCTTTTAAAAAGGGAGTATCCAGAAATACCTGTCATCATCATCTCTGGGCATGGGACGGTGGAGAGTGCGGTTAAAGCCATAAAGCTTGGTGCCTTCGATTTCATCGAAAAGCCCCTTTCCTACGAGAGGGTCCTTTTGACCTTGGAGCAGGCTTTAAAGTTTGCAAACCTTGAGGAAGAAAACCGAAGGCTTCGTTCTGCTCTCTTAGGTGAGGTAAAGCTTACGGGCAAGTCCAAAGCCGTTGAAGAGTTAAAAAAGCTTATAAGTCGTGTGGCAAAGCTTGACACTACAGTGCTTATACACGGAGAATCTGGGGTTGGCAAAGAAGTTGTAGCAAGGCTCATTCATCTAAACTCAAACCGGAGAGATAAACCCTTTATTGAAGTAAATAGCGCTGCCATCCCTGAGACCCTCCTTGAGGCTGAACTTTTTGGCTATGAGAAAGGAGCCTTCACGGATGCAAGGTCGGCTAAGAAAGGTAAGTTTGAGCTTGCCCATGGGGGTACGATCTTTCTTGATGAGATAGGGGATATGTCCCTTCCTGCTCAAGCTAAGCTCCTTAGAGTTCTTCAAGAAAAAAAGATAGAAAGGCTTGGTGGTTCTCAACCTATCACGGTTGACGTAAGGGTTATCGCAGCAACGAATAAAAATTTAGAAGAGCTAATTGCCCAGGGGAAATTTCGGGAAGACCTATACTACCGCTTAAATGTGTTTCCCATCAAGGTCCCGCCTCTCAGAGAAAGAAAAGAAGACATACCCCTTCTTGTTGAGGAGTTCCTCGCTGAGTTTGCCTTAAAGGTTCACCATAAGGTAAAAAGGTTAGCGCAAGAGGTGTTAGACCTATTCTTAAACTACAGTTGGCCTGGCAATGTTCGGGAACTTAAAAACACCGTTGAAAGATTGGTAATCTATGCTGGAGACAGGGAAGAAATAACACTCTCCGACCTCCCCCCAGACCTCATCTCTCAGCTTGAAGGGAGGCTTAAACTTCAAAAGAAAGACAAGCTTGAGCCTTGGTTCAACCTTAAGGACTTTAGGCTTGCCAGGAGACAGTTTGAACGGGAATTTCTGCGAAGAAGGCTTGAAGAGAACGATTGGAATGTCTCTCAGACAGCAAGAGAAATAGGTATTGAAAGGGCTTATCTTCAAAAAAAGATCAAGGAGCTCGGTTTGAAGCCCTAAGCCTATACTTTGCCCTGGCATAACACTCTGCCGAAAGGGGGGTAAATTCCTTTCTTTCCCATTTTTTAAAGGCAAGAAATCCAACCATGACAGCATTGTCTGTGCAAAGCTCAGGTGAGGGAAAATAGACGGTAAAACCTTCTTCTGCGGCTCGCTTCTGAAAAAGCTCCCTCAACCTTTTGTTTGCCGCAACGCCACCCGCAACGACAACCCTCGAAATACCAAGCTTTTTAACCGCCTTCACTGTCTTTTCCACAAGCACCTCGCAGACAGCCCTTTCAAATCCAGCACAAAGATCCTCAACCTTTAACCCCCCTCCCTCCCTTTTCACAAGATGAAGGACGAAGGTTTTAAGCCCAGAGAAGCTAAAGTCAAAGTCTTGACTGGTAAGCAAAGGACGAGGAAGCTCGTAGTAATCTGGGTCTCCCTTTTCGGCAAGCTTACTTATAGCTGGACCTCCTGGATAAGGCAATCCAAGGAGCTTTGCCACCTTGTCAAAAGCCTCACCTGCGGCATCATCCCTTGTGTGACCAAGAAGCTCTAAACGGTCAAAATCGTAAACCAAGAATAGTGCAGTATGCCCGCCAGAAACAAGAAGCCCAAGAAAGGGAAACTCAACCTCCTTCTCAAGAAATATGCTAAAGACATGGGCTGACAAATGGTCAACCCCAATAAACGGTATTCCAAGGGTTAGGGAAAGGGTTTTTGCGTAAGTCACGCCAACGAGCAAAGACCCTATAAGCCCTGGTCCAAGGGTTGCCGATATGACTTTTAGGTCCTTGGGAGTTGCCTCTGCTTCAGCTAAGAGCTTCTTAACCAAAGGATGCAAGACTTCAAGCTGCTTTCTGCTTGCAAGCTCGGGAACAATTCCGCCAAAGGGCGAATGCAAAGCAACCTGCGAGTAAAGAAGAGAATGAACAAGCCTTCCTTCAAGGTTAAACAAAGCAGCACCAGTTTCGTCACAGCTTGTCTCAATGGCAAGAAGCATCGCCTAAGTTTACCTAAGTAAAAAGAACTTTCTCAAGAAGCTCAGAAAAGATGTGTAGGAAAAGAAGATGTCCCTCCTGAATCCTTGGTGTGTTTGATGAAGGGACAAGGATAAGGATATCACAAACTTCCTGCATCTTTCCGCCTTTTCCCCCACTCAAACCTACAGTAGTTAAACCAAGCTCCTTTGCCCGCTTTAGGGCAAGGATTACATTGGGAGAGTTTCCGCTTGTGCTTATCCCTAAGGCAACGTCTCCTTCCTTCCCCAAGGCTTCAACCTGCTTAACAAAGACCAAGGAAAAATCGTAGTCGTTGGCTATAGCTGTGAGGACTGATGTGTCTGTGGTCAAGGCAATGGCTGGAAGAGGCTTTCTTTCAAGCTTGAACCTGTTTACAAGCTCTCCCGCCAAGTGTTGAGCATCAGCAGCGCTCCCGCCATTACCAAAGATAAGAAGCTTCCTTCCTTGACGAAAGGCTTCAGCACAAAGCTTTACAACCTGCAAAATCTTCTCCCCTTCTCTACGGATAAACTCCTCTATAGCCTGTCTATGCTCTTCTAAAATTTGGGTTAAAAGGGATTTATCTAAGGACATCTCAAGCCTCCTAATTGAGTTAGCTTTCATCTTTATCTTATCATCTTAAAACTGCAATGTCCTGCCGATTGATAGCGAGGCATCCCATCAAAGGCTCCTCACTCCGTTCGATGTAACCCACAATACTTTCTTTATTTAAGGATCATAAATTTCAGCTTATAGTAAGTTAAACCAAGGTATTCATGCATGGCGATGTTCGTTAAGTCTAAGTATAAAGGTTTAGGAAAGAGGTTCCTTAGGGTTAAACGGGGTAAGCAAAGATGATGGGCATAATGAGTTGGATAAGGTATGGGGTTTAAGCCTTCCTTTTTAAAGAGAAGGGTTGCCCTTGGAAGATGGTAGGCTGAGCTTAAAAGAAGAAAGGGCTCTCCTTGAGGGATAATGTTTTTCAAGTCTTTTGCTGAACTCAAGGTGTCAAGCGGGGTATCAATGGCTAAGGCGTTTACCCCAAGATTTTCTAATACCTTACGGTAGTATTCAGCCTCTCGCCCTTCTTCATAGGAACCACCTAAGATGATAAGCTTTGCTTTTGGGTTTTCTCTTAGAATTTTTAGCGTGCCTAAAAGCCTTCTCATTCCTTCGCTCGTTATCTTTTCCTCTAAGCTTAAGTTTTCACCTAAGTTTATACCCCCAGTCAAGAGGACTATGTATTTCACTTCTTTGGTTAATTCTATGTTAGGTTGCTTTATCCCCCTTTCCAAAGATTTAAGAAGAAGATAAGGAAGGAGTGGAGTGGTAGAAAGATAATATAGAAAAACGGCAACAAAAAGGAGAAGCCTTCTTCTTCCTCTTCTTTTTTCAAGGATTACATAAATCGTTACCAAGAGAAGAAAAAGAAAGATCAAAGTGGAGGGGTAGAAAAGATAGAGGAAAAATTTTTTGAGAAGAATTAATGTCTCCGACATAGGGCTTGGCAAATTTTACCTTAGTATTCTTCACTTGTCCAGAACTCCCTTTGAAACCTGACTACTTTGTTTCTACCAAGTTCTTTAGCCTTATACAAGGCAATATCGGCAAACTTAATAGCTTCCCAGATGTGAGTAGTGTCAACCGGAAATTCAGAACAGCCAATGGAAATAGTCCGCCTTATTATGCCCTTTGGGGTTTTAAATTCATGCCCTTCAACCTTTCTTCTTATCTTTTCTGCTATTCTTTCCGACTCTCCCTCCTTCATGTCAATTAGAAGGATTAAAAATTCTTCACCACCAAGCCTTACAACCAAGTCGGATTTCCGAACAGAAGATACAAGAAGGTTGGCAAGCTCGTTTAAGACCAAGTCCCCG
>CAZJUD010000071.1:0-15913 GCA_964549125.1 uncultured Caldimicrobium sp. | reverse complement strand
AAAGCTGAGGAAGAATAAGTATGGCAAGGTATAAGTAGTCTTCCTTTTTGAAGGAAGAAAGCTTAAACCCTTTCACCCAGATATAGTAAAGAATAAAAGTTAGGACTAAGACGAAGCATAAGTTTGGATGACCATACCAGAGCTGATAAAAGATTACCGCAAGGGAGGTAAGAACAACATAGATTAACTTTTTCCTTTGAGTATGTGAGGCAAAAAAAAGATAAGAAAGAAAGGCAATGAGGATAGGCAAGGTAAGGTTTAGCACATCATGGTCAAGACGCATAAGGTTTGTCCTTCCAAGATACATAGGGGCAGAGAGCATAACTATTCCGCCAGTTAAACCAGCAAAGGGAAGGTTAAGCCTTTTTAGGTAGAAAAAAATTGGAATTGCTGGGGAGATGGCTAAAAAGGGTATTAGATACCAAGTGAGCCAGGCTACGCTTAAACCCGTTAGCTGAGATAAAAAATAAAATAGGGTGCTTATAAAAGTGCCAGAAAGTCCATACTTTGGCGCAAACTCTTCTTTATCAAGTTTGGCTTGCGAGGAATTATCTGGAAAGAATCTAAAAGGGTCGATCTTTTCGGGTTTGTATAGACCTTCTTCTATGTCCTTAGAAAGCCTTGCAAAGTAGAAGGAATCGTACTCGCTGTATAAGGGTTCACCTTTGTAAAAGAAGAGGGAATTGTTAGCCCCCCAAAAGCTTACATCGTCAAACCGGATGTAAAGACCAAAGGCAAGGACGATTAAAAAAAGAAGGTAGTAGAGTAAGTTAACCGAATTTATACGCAAGACCCATACCCCCTCGAGGATAGTCCCAGCTGATGTTTAAGAAGGGACAAGCAACCCGACAAGACCCGCATTCAAGGCAAGCTTGATAAGCTACGATTATCCTTCCCTCTTCGCTTAGGCGATAGACATTGGCAGGGCAAAAAAAGAGACAGGGCTTTGTTTCGCAGCGAAGACAGATCTCTTCGTTCTTTATTTTAAGATGCACGTATTCTTCATCTACATAAAATTTTACGCTTGAAATCTTGTCATCTATGTTCATGCCAAAAATTATAATCAAAAAGTTTTGCCTTGCCAATTGTATGTTTACGAGCTCTATGATATCCCGAGGCTTTAGCCGATAGTTTTTTTCTTAAGTCCCTAAGTTCTTTCATGTCTTAGGATGGCAGGATGGGCAAGATGCCTTTTGCTTACTCGGAAAGACTGTGTGGGGCTAACATTTACCTTGATGGGATTAGGTTGTCAGATGAGCTTTTAAATTTTATAATTAAGGTAAAGTAAGCGTAAGGAGAGGAGGGTAGGTTATGGCTGGACATTCCCATTGGGCGCAAATAAAAAGAAAAAAGGCTGCTCAAGATGCAAAGCGAGGGCAGCTTTTTACTAAGCTTATCCGAGAAATCATTATAGCGGTGAAAACTGGGGGAAGTGGGGATCCGGATTTGAACCCTCGTCTTAGAACAGCCATTCAAGCGGCAAAAGCTGCCAACATGCCCAAGGAAAACATCGAAAGAGCCATCAAAAAAGCCCTTGGTCAAGAAGAGGGCACTCAGTACGAAGAGGCAGTGTTTGAGGGATATGGTCCTGGTGGTGTGGCCATTCTTCTTACAGCAATAACAGATAATCGCAGAAGGACCGTCTCCGAGGTCAGGCATCTTTTTAGCAAGTATGGCGGTAGTTTAGCCGAGCCAGGTGCAGTATCCTGGATCTTTGAGCATAAAGGTCTTATCGTTGTGAAAAGGGATAAAAATAGGGATGAGGAATTGCTTGAAGTAGCTATCGAAAAAGGGGCTGAAGATACGAGAGAGTACGAAAGCGAGGTTGAGATTGTTACTTCTCCTTCAGACTTTGAAACCGTCAAAAAAGCCCTTGAAGATGCGGGCTTTGAAATACTCTCAGCAAAACTTACCATGGTCCCCAAAACAACCATTCCTATTCAAGATAAGTCAACAGTTGAAAGCTTGCTAAAACTTCTTGACGCCCTTGAAGACCATGATGATGTCCAACAGGTCTACGCAAACTTTGACATACCTGAAAGCCTTATGGATAGTCTAAGTAAATGAAAATCCTTGGACTTGACCCTGGGGTTTTAAATTTTGGCTACGCCAAAGTTATTGTCTCAACAAACAAAGTGGACCTCCTGGATTTTGGAACCCTTTCCCCTCCCCGTTCTTATTCCTACTCCGAAAAACTATTTTTTCTCTATCAAAATCTGACCAAGCTAATTGACGATTTTAAGCCTGATTTTTTAGCCTGTGAGGAGTATTTGCCACGAGTAAACCCAGAAAGCTCAGCAAAGGTTGCTCAAGCTCAAGCCTTAGTTTACCTTGCCTCAGCTGGCTTTAAAATACCATTAAAGACCTTCCATCCGAGTACTTGGCGAAGTTTACTTACAGGAAGCACAACCGGAGACTTAGAGGCTCTAAAAGAGAGGCTTAAGCTTTTTACATCTGAGGAAACCCTAACTAACATGGATGAACATGCCCTTTCCGCACTCGGAATAAGCCTCTCCTTAGCTCTTGACATTGGGCTGATATGAAATGTTCTATCTCCTTAAAGGGTATCCATTAGAATTTATTCAGCCAAACAGGCTTATACTTTCTTCTGGTGGAGTTGCCTGGGAGGTGTTTCTTCCCCTTCGGACCTTTGATCGCCTACGGAGCCAAACTATGCCTAAGCAAATAACCCTTTTTACTGCTGTCATGCTTGTAAAAGAAGAGTTTATTCAGGTCTTTGGCTTTGAAAGCAAAGAGGAGAGGGAGTTTTTCTTAAAGCTTAATAGACTTTCCCGAGTTGGTCCAGTGTTAGCCCTAAACATCCTATCTTATTACACTCCAGAGGACATTAAGCGGATCGTCCTTGAAAGAAGAATCCATGACCTGGCAAAGGTTCCGGGGATAGGTCAGAAAAAGGCAGAAAAGCTCATTCTTGAAATAAGGGGATTATTTGAGAAGCTTACTAAGAAAGGAAAAACCCTGCCAGAGCCTGTCGTTGACTTGCTATCCGAGGCTAAGGAATGCTTAGTAAGTCTTGGGTTCTCAGCAAAGGAAGCAGAGGAGGTTCTTCTTATGGTGTATACAGAAGGGGATTCTTTAGAAGAAATATTAAAAAAAGCTCTTAAAAAGTTGGCACCGGTTGCAAATTCATGAACCGAAGAAGCTTTTTAAAGATTTTGACCTTTGGAAGTTTTGCTCTCTTTGGGCTTGCAAGCTTAAGGAGCCTCCTTCATATAACTTCTCGTCCCCCAAGGCTTTTTTTTATTCCTTCAAAGGAGCTTGAAAAACTAAAGAACGGTCCCCTTTTTGGTGAGGATTACATCTTGGTTAAGGTTAGCGAGGAGGTTCTTGCCTTTAGCCGAAAATGTCCTCATTTAGGCTGTAAGCTAAACTTTGACCCAGTCCAAAATCTCATATCCTGTCCCTGTCATGGTAGTAAGTTCACCCTCCAAGGGAAATACATCTCCGGTCCTGCTAAAAGGGATCTCTTTCGCCTTAACGCTAAATCCTCAGAAAATGGGATTTCCCTTGTCTTACCTACCTAAAAAACTCTACCCAGAGGTCGCCTACTTTTCTGCTTCGTCTTTTTTGGTTTGTATATTTTCAGGGATGGTACTATCCTTTCATTACTTCCCGGAAAAGGGGTTGCAAAGCCTTGTAAATCTTGAGGCAGTTGTCCCTTTTGGTAAGTTCCTTCGCAGTCTCCATTACTTTTCAGCCCAAATAACCCTCATAAGCCTTTTTCTTCATCTTTTAGACAACATAAGGCTAAGGGTTTATCTTCTTAAAACCGGGACAAGCTGGTTTTTTCTTGGTCTATCCCTTTTTGGGATGCTCTATCTATGTTTTACCGGGTATCTTCTGCGAGGGGATGAAGTGGGAGAGCTTGCAGGAGCGATAGCGGACTCCCTGACCAAATCCTTCCCCATCCTCGGAGTCTTTCTAAACAAACTCTTTTTCGCTATTCCTGAGACAGGGCTCCATCGTGTCTATCTATGGCACATCTTTCTTTCCTTTTTGACCGCCTGCGGAATATTCATCTTCCATGTGCCGTTTAAAAAGCTCTTGAGGTATAAACAAGCAAGCTATGCCTTTTTTCCCGTTGCGCTTACCCTTTTCTTGTATCCACCTTTAAAACCCTTTGGCGAGGTGGAAGCAAGGGGCCCTTGGTTTTTCGTTGGGGCTCAGAGCATGCTAAAACTTTTCCCTCAAGAATTGGTCTTTTTATACCTTGCTTTATTTCCCTTTCTCTATCAGGCTTTTTCTTTATTTAAAAGGCATGAAAAGCTCATACTGGCAATCTTTACAATCTATCTTCTAATCTATTTTGGTTTTTCTCTTTTGTGGTTTATACTTCCGTAGCCTCCTCCGCCAGGAGTATAAAGGCTTATCCTTTCTCCTTTTTTAACCCGAAGGGAAACTTTGCTTGGAAGAGGAATACGAGCCCCCTTTTTGATCAAATAATTTATTCCAGCTTTTCCAGGTAATCCTCCGAAAAGCCCATAGGGTCTTGTTTTTCTTCTATCGGTGAGGAGGCTTACTTCAAGCTCTTCAAGAAAGAGGTAGGTTCTGACCAAGCCGTCACCTCCAGGATACTTACCCAATCCGCCTGAGCCTTTTCTTAAGGCATACCTTTCTATGCGCACCGGATAGATGCTTTCAAGGACTTCAATCGGAGTGTTCATGGTGTTTGTCATGTGGGTGTGAACTCCTGACAGACCAGGAAGTCCAAGCCTTCCGCCCATTCCACCTCCGATGGTTTCATAGTAAGCCCAAACCTCGTTCCCAAAGGCAACGTTGTTCATGCTTCCGCAGGATGCTGCCTGCACAAATTCTGGCATAAGTTCTGCTAAAGCGCCAAGCAAGGCATCAACTATCCGCTGAGAGGTTTCAACGTTTCCTGCTGAAACAGGAGCAGGATACTGAGCATTAACAAGGCTTCCTTCAGGTGTTATAACCTCAATCCTCCTCAGTATACCTTCATTTATAGGATACTCTCCAAGGCGAGAAAGAAGGGAGAAAAACACGTAATACACGGCAGATAGGGCTACTGCCCTTGGGGCATTAACTGGACCTTTAACCATTTTTGATGTTCCAGTAAAATCAACTAAAGCTCTTTTCTCAGAAATAGAAACTTCAACCTTTATTGGAATTTTTTCTGTCGAAAAGCCGTCATCATCAAGATAGTCGGTAAAGCTTGACTTTCCTTTTTGGCTAAAGCTCAAAAGTTTAAGAAAAGCCCTCTCAGAATAGTTTTTTAGCTCATCGATTAGGTCAAGGACCTTTTCTTCACCATACGCTTGAAGAAGCTCAATAAGACGTCTTTCTCCCCTTTCTAAGCTTGCAAGCTGAGCCTTAAGGTCTCCCTCTCTTTCAACGGGGTTCCTAACCCTTTTTAAAAACCCCTCCCATAGGTCGGTGTTTAGCCTCCCCCTTTCTATGATCAGGCTTGGAGGTATGATTACTCCTTCTTCTTCAATGTGGGTTGTTGGAGCCATTGAGCCTGGGTATCTTCCCCCAACATCCGCATGATGAGCCCTAACAACCAAGAAAAACCTAAGTCTTCCTTGATAAAACAAGGGTTTTACAACTGTTATGTCAGGAAGATGCGTCCCCCCTTGATAAGGGTCGTTTGTTATTGCGATGTCTCCTGCCTTCCAGTGAAAGTAGTTTCTAAGATGTTTCATCGTTTCAGGCATAGCTCCAAGATGGACAGGGATATGGGATGCTTGGGCGCAAAGCTCTCCCTTTTCATCAAAGATGGCACAGGAAAAGTCGCATCTTTCCCGAATGTTTGGAGAGAAGGCTGAGCGCCTTAAAACTACACCCATCTCTTCTGCAATTCCCGAAAGAAGCTGGTTTAGTATTTCAAGCTCAACAACATTCATGCCTTCTTAGCCCCTTTGGATAACAAAAGATGGTTTGCCCATCCTTTACCTCGGCTATGAAGTCTTCTTCTACAAAAAGGGTCGTATACCGGTCTATTATCAAAATAGGACCAAAGAGCTTATCCCCCTTTTTTAGCTCGTCCCAAGGGAGAACTTTGAACTTTTTAACTCCGTGCTTCGTGAAGACTTCCTTTTCAAAGGGAGAAAAGACAAACTTTTGGCTTTCTACTTTAAGGTTTAAAGGTTCATCCTCACCAACAAGCCTAACCCTTACGTTTATTACTTCAACTGGGAAGTTATCAAGGGAGAAGCCAAACTCTTCCCTGTGAGCATCGTGAAAGGCTAAAACAAGGTTTTTTTGGAAGGGCAAGGAAAGCTCATATCCCTGCCCCAGGTAGCGAAGGTCAAGGTAGACCTCAGCTCTCAGGGAATCAATAAGCTCTTTTGATAACCCAAAGGATAAAACCCTTTCAAAAGCAATTTTCTTTAAGGCTTCAACCTCCTCTTTTACCTTTTCTAAATTTTCTGCAGGAAGAAGGACGGTTTTTGAAAAGTCAAACACAGGGCTTGCGTTGTATAGACCAAAGGCAGAGAAGGAGCTTGCAAGCTTTGGCGCGATAAAGCCCTGTAATTTTAGCTTTCTTGTAAGGTCGCAGGCGTGAAGTCCGCTTGCTCCGCCAAAGGCTAAGAGAAAATAACTTGAGGGGTCAATGCCCCTCTCTGTTGAAACCTTCCTTAGGGCTCGAACCATGTTGGTGTTTACTATTTCGATAACGCCAAGAGCTGTCTCAAGAGGAGATAAACCTACTTTTTCAGAAAGCTTTGTTAAAGCTTTATAAGATCTTTCTGGAAAAATCCGCATTTCGCCCCCGAGGAAGAATTCAGGGATGATCCTTCCAAGGACGAGGTTTGCATCAGTAACTGTAAAGTCATCTCCTTTGCCGTAGCAAGCTGGACCCGGGTCAGCTCCAGCACTAATCGGACCAACCTTTAGAAGCCCTCCCTCATCAACCCAAGCAATAGACCCTCCCCCAGCTCCTACTGTATGAATGTCTATCACCGGAATGCTCACAGGATATCCGTCAAACTGATACTCCTTTGTAAAAGGAAGGGAAGATCGTATGAGGCAAACATCTGTTGATGTGCCTCCCATGTCAAGCGTTATAACTCCAGAAAGTCCAAAATACTTTGCTAAACTTAGGCCTGCTTTTGCTCCACCTGCTGGTCCTGAAAGTATAGTCTGAACCGCTCGATTCTTGGCAAGGGAAATAGGCATGTAGCCACCGTTTGATTGTTCAATGAAGACCTTCGTATGAGTTAGCTTTTCTTCTAAGGCTTCAAGGTATTTTTTTAAGATAGGGCTAAGATAAGCGTTTACCGCCGTTGTTGCTGTCCTTTCATACTCCCTTATTTCACAGAGGATTTCATGGCTCAAGCTTAAAAGATACTCCTTAGAAGCTGAAAGAGCCTGAGCAATCTGCCTTTCATGAACTGGGTTCTTATAGCTATGAAGAAGGGATATGGCTACACTCTTTAAACCCTTTCTTTTCACAAACTTTAAAGCCCTCTTTATTTCCCTTTCTGTTAGAGGTTTTATTACCTCACCTTTTGCGGAAAGCCTTTCATCTACTCCGATGATGTTTTCCTCTTTGACAAAAGGCTTAGGTTTTTCCACGAAAAAGTCGTAGATCTTCGGTCTTGTCTGCCTTCCAATAAGGATGACATCTTCAAAACCTTTTGTAGTGATAAGGACAAAGTCTTCGCCTTTTCTCTCAAGGAAGGCGTTTGTGGCAACCGTTGTTCCGTGAATAAGAACTTCGGGTTTTATGCCAAGTCTTTCTAAGCCTTGAAGGATGGCTTTTGCAGGATTGTCAGGCGTTGACGGAACCTTTAGGGTTTTAAGCTCACCATCTTCTTCCCAGACAAAGTCGGTAAAGGTGCCTCCAGTGTCTACACCAACCTTCATTTTCCGATGCAAAACCTGCTAAAGATGGTGTTGAGAAGGTCTTCGGTAGTGACCTCTCCCGTGATTTCAGAGAGGGCAGATAAAGCGCTTCTTAACCCAATGGCTATCAGCTCAGGCAAGGGGTCCTTCTTTTCAAGCTCAGATAGAGCAAGCTCAAGCCCTTCTTTAGCCTTAACTAAAGCCATCTTTTGTCTTAAGTTTGGAGCTACATCTGGCACCTCTCCAAAGCTTGTTGATAAAGCTTTTTCTGCTATGGACCTTGACAATTCCTCAAGCCCAATCTCTTTTTCTGCCGAGATCTTAAGGGAAGAAATTCCTTTGGATTTGGCAAAGTCTTCCCATTCAGAAGCATAGTTTGGCGTAAGGTCAATTTTATTTATCACAAAAAGATGGGGCAAGCTTGCTATTTCTTGGTAGATCTTTTCTGTTTCTTCATCGGGTGGCGTTTCTGCTGATACAAGGAAGACCACAAGGTCTGCTGACTTAACCTTCCCCCAGGCTCTTTCAACACCGACCTTTTCAATAGGGTCGTCAGTCTCTCTAAGACCTGCTGTGTCAACAAGCTTGACAGGAAGTCCACCTATGGTTGCTAATTCTTCAAGAAAATCTCTTGTTGTGCCTGGGATTGAGCTAACGATCGCTCGGTCCTCTTTAAGAAGAGCGTTCAAAAGGGAGGATTTGCCTACGTTTGGCTTCCCTGCTATTACTAAGGTAAGCCCCTCGCGGTAGATTTTTCCTTCTTCTTGAGCTGAGATAAGACGCTCAATCTCTGCCATGACTTCTTCTTTTATCCTCTTTTTTAGCTCATGAGGAGCCAAGATTTCGATATCCTCTTCCGGGAAGTCAATCGCAGATTCTACATGAGCAAGGATTTCAAGAATAGTATCCTTGAGATGGTTTATGCGTTGGGAGAGCCTTCCTTCTAAAGCCTTCAGAGCAAGCTTTAGGGAGACCTCGCTTTTTGCAGAAATGATCTCTTCTATCGCTTCAGCCTGAGCAAGGTCTATTCTTCCGTTAAGAAAGGCTCTTAAGGTAAATTCACCCGGTTCAGCAAGTCTTGCCCCCATTCTTAAAACAAGCTCAAGGATTTTCTTCAGGTTTATGTATCCGCTGTGAGCATAGATTTCAACCACATCCTCGCGAGTGTAGGAATAAGGAGCTTTCATGTAAGCAACGAGCACCTCATCAAGCCTCTCTTCAGTCTCTGGGTCAACGATAAAGCCGTAGTAGAGCCTACGGGGTTCGAAATCTGGATGCGGCTTTGCTGGCTTGAAAATAGCTTGAAGGATAGATTTAGCCTCCTCTCCGCTAATCTTGATTACACCAATAGCCCCCCTCCCGGGAGGGGTAGCTATCGCAGCGATGGTGTCTTCAGTGCAGTATTTTGGAAGCAACCTTAAGCCTGGGACTTGACTTCGAGCTTAACCCTTCTTTCCTTTCCCTCTCCTTCAAAGGTGTAAGAAATGTCGGAATGTTCTCTCAATACTCGCTCGACGATGCGTTCTTCCCTTTTTGTTCTTACCCTTAAGGAGCGAGGCTTTTTATCCTCTTTTATCAGAGAAATTGCCCTTTGCAAAGCCCGCAAAAAGCGCCTTTCTCCTTCAAGGTCAATTCCCTCAGGTTTAAGGTTAACCTTTGGTCCAACGCCAAGGGCTTTAGCAACGATTTTATTCGTTAAAAATTCTAAAGCAGAGATAGGCTCCCCGCCGTTGACTAAAAGAAATTTCAAATCCTCCCCTGAAAGGATAAGGTCTATCTCCATTCTTGCCTGATTGAGGTTAGTTTTGAGGTCAATGTTTAAACCAGCGTTATGGAAAAGCTCTTTAAGAAAAAGGATAGCTCGGTTTGCCCTTTCAGATAAAACCCTTGCTGGTTTGATCCGAAAGTAGGCTTTTATCCTTTTACCTGAAAGTATACCTCCCTGGCTAACTTCTTCAATTGAAATTTCAAGGTCTTCGGGTAAGCAGGAAAGCTCTTCACAAGCCTTCTCTAAAAGTTGATCAAGACTCTTTCCCTCAAGTGAAAGACCTTTTTCCATGGCACCTCCTCGTCTTTGATTTTTTTTATTTTTTATACATCCTTAGAGTTAAGATCTGTTGCCCTATAGATAAAAGATTATTCACAAACCAGTAAAGGACAAGACCTGAGGGGAAGTTTACAAACAGAAAGGTAAAGAATATCGGAAGTATAAGCATAACCTTTTCTTGAACAGGGTCCATTGAGGAGGGGGTAAGCTTTTGTTGAATGAACATCGTAGCGCCCATGAGGATGGTAAGCAGAGGAATCCCCCCAAGCCAAGGAATCTCAAAGCTTCCAAGATAGAGCCTCTCAGGAGCAGATAAGTCGTCAATCCAAAGGATAAACGGTGCATGACGAAGCTCTATGGCCATAAGAAGCACTTTGTAAAAGGCAAAAAAGACCGGTATCTGGATCAAAATGGGTAGGCAACCAGAAAAGGGGTTTATCTTATGAGTTCGATAGAGGTTCATGATCTCCTTCTGTAAGGTTTGTGGGTCATCTTTATACTTTTCCCTCAGGCGCTGGATTATAGGTTGCAGCTCCTGCATCTTCTTCATACTCTTAAAGCTCAAATGGTTCAAGGGATAGAATAGGATGCGTATAAGAATGGTAACTATGACGATTGCCCAACCGTAGTTGTGAGTAAAATTATGCAACAACTTAAGCAACCACAAAAGAGGCTTGGCAATTATGTCAAAGTAGCCAAAATACAGAGCCTTAGATAAAAGAGGATACTCCTTCTCCATCTCTTCAGTTTTTTTAGGTCCAAGATAGAGCTTAAAGTTAAAGGTGATTTTTTCTCCTGGGTTTAGAGTAAATTCAGGGGTCCAAAGGATGAACTCCTCTAAATTTTCAAGCCTCCGAAAGGTTGCTCTAAAATTCCCCTGCTCTTCAGGGATGATTGCAGTCATGAAATAAACATCCATGTAGCCAAGGTATTTAAGCGGTCCTACATACTCGGTAAGCGTATCCTTTAGCTCAACTTCATTAAGATGGTTTGTGTAGTAAAAGGGACCTTTAAAGACATACTGACTCCCCTTGACAAAAGGTGAAAAAAGTCCTCTTATAAGAAGTCTATCCTTAACCGGCTCGTTCTTCAAATTTTTTAGCTCAACCGAAAGGTCAACAAAGTAACTATTTCCCTTAAAGGAGAAGACTTTTGTGAGGCTTAAGCCATCTTTTTCACCGGTAAGCACAATCCTATCCTTCTCTTCTTTGTTTAAGGTTTTCTCATCCGGTCCTTGATACTCCATGGGAATGTAGGCTAAGCTTGGGTCGCTTGCTAAGTAGATTTCAAAGGGATAAAAATTCTGGGGCACAAGATTTACCGGATCAGGCTTATTCTTTTCTTTGCGGTAGTTTAGAAGTTTAAATTCGGTAAACCTTCCTCCAGAGGTCTGAACCTCGGCTAAGTATAGAGGTGTATGAAGGCTTATTTTTTTTATTGGAAAGGCTGTTTCGTTTGTTGAAATGCGGGTTTGAGAGGGGACTGAGCTTCCCTGTAATGTCTCCTCCGTCTTCATCGCTTCCATAGGTTGAGTGGCCTTTGGTGTTCCGTTGTCGTGTCTTTGAGGTGTTGGGAAAAACTTTGCTTGAAATATCTGGAAGAGTATTAAAACAAGGACAGATAAAACAATAGCTAAAATTACATTTCTTTCCATTAAATTCCTCCTTCTCTTTGCGAAGCTAAAGATTTTTTATCCTTTAAAGGGGGAGGATCATAACCCCCTTCAAACAAAGGATTGCACTTAAGAAAACGCTTCATTGCAAGATAGGAACCTTTTATAATTCCCCATTCTTTGATGACAGAATAGGCATAGCTACTACAGGAAGGGTAGTAGCGGCAGTGTATCCCAAAGATTCGGCTAACAATCGGAGAGATAAACCTTTGATAAAAACCTATGGCTATAAGGATAGTGTTTTTAAAAACCGACATAAGAGAATTCATGAGCAAGCTTTGATTTTAGCTTTTCTTCAAGCTCCGGATACTTAAAGTTTAAAATTTTCGGGCTTGCAACCAAGATGAAGTCTGTTGAGGCAGGGAAGATGTTTTCGTTTCTTCGAAAAAACTCTCGTAACAGTCTTTTAGCTCTGTTTCTTTTCACAGCTTTCCCAACTTTTCTGCTTGCAATCACGGCAAATCGCCTACAACCAAGATTGTTTGGTAGACAGAGTATCAATAGAATATCCTCAACCCAAATCTTTTTACCTTCCTTGAATAATTTTTCTACATCTTTTCTTTTGAGTTTTAGACGGTTGTTAGACGCCAGCGTCCCTTTCTCCTACGGTTCTTCAAGATCCTTCTTCCAGAGCGGGTCTTCATCCTTGCTCGGAAACCATGCCTTCTTTTAGCCTTAAGTCTGCTTGGTTGATAGGTCCTCTTTGGCATAAAAGACCCCCCTAAAGGATTTTAAGGATTAACTTTAAATCGATGCGCCCCTAAAGTTTAGCATCTTCTAAAAAAATTTCCATAAGTTAAAATAAGTAGATACTCATTTAGGAGTAGATCTATGAAAAAGATTAGCCCTCTTCTAAATCAAATATTGTTTGAGGTTTACGCTAATCTTTTAAAGAGAAAAAGCAGAGGTCTTTTTTTCCGTCCCTTTTGGGATAGACCGCCCTTTGACCTTAAATCTTATCTTCAATCCCAGGGCTTTATTATCATTGCTGAGGTAAAAAGGGCAAGCCCGCTTAAAGGAGAACTTAGAGTGAATTTTAACCCCCTTGAGCTTGCCAAATCTTATGAAAGGGGAGGTGCAAAAGCCATCTCTGTCATAACAGAAGAGTCTTTTTTTTACGGCTCCTTAGAATATTTAGCCGCTGTAAGGACTACTGTTAACCTTCCTATCCTTCGGAAAGATTTTATTCTTGACCCAGTGCAGATAGAGGAGGCAAAAGCTTTCGGAGCAGACTTTGTGCTGTTAATAGCAGGGCTTTTAAAAAAAGAGGAGCTTTCAGAGCTACTATCTTATGCCAAGAGGCTTGGACTTTCAAGCCTTGTAGAAGTCCACGATGAAGAGGATTTAGAAATTGCTTTGTCCTCTGGTGCCGAGGTCATAGGTATTAACAATAGGAACCTTTCTACGCTTAAGGTTGACCCTGAGCATTGCTTTAGGCTAAAAACGCTTATCCCCTCTCACATTCCTGTAATAGCTGAAAGCGGGATTGATAATCAAAATCAGATTAGACGCTTAAAAGCCGAGGGCTTTAGCGGTGCCTTAATAGGGACAGCCTTGGTAAGGCACAAAAATCCTGAATGGTTTTTGCAGACCTTACTTGCTTAGAAGGGCATATAAAGTATAATTTTTAGCCATGGGGTACAAACCTAATTTTGAAAAGGGTGGGGGCATACTTCCAGCCATCGTTCAGGATTATCAGTCCGGGAAGGTTCTCATGCTCGGTTATGTAAACGAGGAGGCCTTTCAGAAAACGCTTGAGACGGGTTTAGTGCACTTCTACAGCAGGTCAAGAAATAAGCTTTGGTTAAAAGGCGAGACTTCTAAGCAGTATCTTTATCTGCGTGAGGTGTATGTAGATTGCGACGAGGACGCCATCCTATTTAAAGTTGAGCCTGTTGGGGCTGTATGCCATGAAGGGTATCAAACTTGCTTTTATAGGCGCCTTGAAGGTGATAGCCTTTTCGTAGTTGAGGAAAGATTAGCCTTACCGGAGGAGCTATATGGAAAGAAAGCTTAAGTTTGGCATCCCGAAAGGAAGCTTAGAAAAGGCAACTATTGACCTTTTTGCGAGGGCAGGCTGGACAATTGAAGTCCATGCAAGGTCCTACTTTCCTGTTGTCGATGATGAGGAGTTGTCATTAGTCATTTGTCGTCCTCAAGAGATGAGTAGGTATGTTGAGGCTGGTATCTTGGATGCTGGTATAACAGGTAAAGACTGGATCTTAGAGAACGATTCTAAAGTGATCGTCGTAGCAGACCTTATCTACTCCAAGGCAAGCTTTAGACCGGCAAGATGGGTAGTAGCGGTAAGGGGGGACTCCGACATAAACCGCTTAGAAGACCTCCAAGGTAAAAGGATAAGCACCGAGCTTGTGAACTACACTAAAAGGTTCTTTGCCGAACGTGGAATTCAAGTTGAGGTGAGCTATTCATGGGGGGCAACTGAGGCAAAAGTAGTTCAAGGTCTTTGTGATGCCATCGTAGAGCTCACCGAAACAGGCTCAACCATCAAGGCTCACGGCTTAAGGATCATCTACGAGCTTATGGAAACTTATCCTCAACTCATAGTAAATGAAGAGGCTTATAAGGATGACTGGAAGAGAAAGAAGGTCGAGCAGATAGCGGTCCTTCTTAAGGGAGCTTTAAACTCCCATAAAAAGGTAGGTCTTAAGATGAACGTTCCCGCAAAAAGCTTACCTCAAGTTATCGAGATTCTGCCAAGCATTACTGCTCCAACCGTTTCTGAGCTTTATGATACTGACTGGTTTGCCCTTGAAGTCGTGGTTTCGGAAAAGGAAGTTCGGGACCTTGTTCCAAAGCTCCTTGATCTTGGAGTTCAGGGTATCATTGAGTATAGCTTAAATAAGGTTATTTAGAGGGCTTAAGCATGCAGAGACTTCCTTTACACTACATCAGACCAGGGATGAAGACCTTTGAAGAGGTTGTTGATGCCCAAGGTAGGGTCCTTTGCGGAAAAGGGGTTGAGCTTACCGAATCGATGATTCAGAAGTTTCAAGAGCTTGGAGTATCCTACATCACCGTAGAAGGAACACCAGTTAAACTTCCCTGGGAAAAGACTTTAGAAGAAGAGCTTGATCTATTGGAGAAGAGGTTTTCAGGGGTAAAGGATGAGTTTCTTTTACATGTAAAAGAGGTTTTAAAAGAGGTCTTGATGATGAAGCATTCTTAAGGAGCTAAAAATGCCTGATCCTTCAGAAAAAAGAAAGGAAGTCAAAAAGAAGATTAAAAAGCTTGAGGGCTTGCCCAGTCTTCCACCAATCGTACAAAAGCTTAACGCCCTTATAGAGGATGAGAGGTCATCTCTTAACCAAATCGCTGACCTTATAGAAAAAGACCAGGTTATAACCACTAAGGTTCTTCGTTTGGCTAATTCTGCCTTTTACGGATTTCCTCGCAAAGTATCCACGGTTCAGCAAGCCATGATGCTTCTTGGTATAAACGTCCTTAAGATCCTTATTATGACTTCATCCATCTTTGAGATAATCTCAAAGGAGGATGTTGGGCTTTGGGAGCATTCTGTGGGGGTTGCCGCCTGCGCTAAGATCATCGCTGAGATGAAGGAAGTTTCAGACCCGCAAGAGGTCGCAACCGCTGGCCTTCTTCATGACCTTGGCAAGGTGGTTCAGATGATAGCCTTTAAAGAGGACTACGAGGAGGTAAAAAAGAAAGCAGGAGCCGGAGTGCCTCCCCTTCAGGCTGAGCTTGAGGTGTTTGGGATCGACCATGCTGAGATGGGCGCCTTTCTTATGCACCAATGGAACTTACCAGAGAGGCTTATAGAGATGGTAAATTCTCATCATGACCTTTCGCGTTCTAAAAAATTTCGAAAGGAATCAGCGCTCCTTCACTTAGCTGACCTTTTGGTCCAGGCTCGAGGCTACGGAGAAACAACTTATGTTGGTCTTCCACCCTTTGATCCCAAAGCCCTATCCATCCTTAAGGTTCATCCGTCGGAGATTAAAGAAATCTACCTGAAGCTTGAACCAAGGTTGTATGAGCTAAAATTCTTTACCGAAGAGCTTAAAAGGGAGATGGTTTGAGCTTAAAGAAGGAAAAGAAAGACATCTTTCTTTTCCTACCAAGAAAAAAGCCCTTTACCGATTGGGCAAAGCTTTTAAGAAAGGATTTTAAATTAAAGCACTTTTATAAGTCAAAAGACTTACTTTCTGCTTTACTTTTTTTGCCGCCACAGGTTATACTTTATTACTTTAATCGAGATAGAAAAGCCTTCGAAACCCTTCTTCAGCTTAAGCAGAACTTTAATCTTGTTTCTTTGGCTATAATTTTAGTTTCTGAAGAAAAGGACCTAAGAAGTTTAACGGATGACAGAATTTTACGTC
>CAZJUD010000070.1:0-13102 GCA_964549125.1 uncultured Caldimicrobium sp. | reverse complement strand
GGCATTATTTGGATTTGTTTAATCTTTCTTTTTTCTTATGCAAGAGCTAAAGAGGAAGCCATGTTCCATGAAAGGATAGAAGTTTTTGAGCCCTTGCCTGAGGAGCTTATAAAGCACCTTCCAGCTGACATAAACCAACAGATTGCTTACTTTGTTAAGCTTTTTACGAATGAAAAACGAGAGATAACGGAACGCTGGTTTCGCAGATGTGAACCGGTTTTGCCTTATTTTAAGATGGTCTTTAAAGAAGAAGGCTTACCAGAAGATTTAGCATACCTTGCCATGATCGAAAGCGGATGCAATCCTTTTGCTGTGTCCCGCGCTGGCGCGGTTGGGATATGGCAATTTATGGAAAGAACCGCAAGGAGGTATGGATTGAGGATAGATTTTTGGGTAGATGAAAGGCGGGATTTTCTTGCCTCAACGCAGGCGGCAGCTAACTACTTAAAGAGCCTCTATCAAATATTCAACGATTGGAGGATTGCTGTGGCAAGCTATAATGCCGGAGAGGGTAGGGTGCTAAGAGGGCTTAAAGCTAAAAACTTTGCCGATTATTGGAAGGCTATGATGAGTGGTGCCTTTCCTATTGAGACCTTTGCCTATGTTCCCCAGTGGTTAGCCATCACCATCCTTGCCAAAAACCCAGAAAAGTATAACCTTCCCCAGCTTGAAAGCACACCCTTTGACCTTGACGAAGTCGAAGTCCCTGGTGGTTTTGAGCTAAAAAGCTTAGCTCAAGCTTCAGGAATGGATACCGAGTTATTCTTCTTCCTTAATGCTAAATATCGCCGAGGATTCCTTCCACCGCAAAAACCTTCTAAAGTATGGGTCCTTTATGAGAATAAGCTTACGCTTCTTAAAAACATCTATTCTTTGCCCTGGACGGAGGTAAAAGTTGAGCTTAACGGCGAAAAAATCGTTCTATATACCTTAAACGAAGAAGCAGCTAAAAAAGTTCTACAGGAGGCACCTAAAAATCCTTCTCAGTCTAAAAAAAAGAAGTAAAATAATCTTGCTCTTCAGCACGAGAAGATGGAGGAAGGTTTTATCATGAAAAAAAGGCTAATTTTAATCACTCTATGCCTTTATCTTCTCTTTAGTTTCGTTCCTCTTTTTGCACAAAATTCTATCGTAGTTTCAAGTTATCCCTTGCTTAGCCTTGTAACTTTACTTTTTCCAAAGGCAAAAATTTACTCCCTATTGCCACCTAAAGGGGATTTTCATCACTATGAGCTAAAACCAAAGGACCTACAGACTATCAAACAGGCGGACTTTGTTATCATAGTTGGTTCAGAGCCCTGGGCAAAAAGGGTGTTTAGCTTAAAATCAAAGAAAGTGTTAAGCTTGGCAAGCCCTCAAGAAAAACTTAAAGACCCTCATGTTTGGTTTAGTCTCGATAGGGTTGAAAGACTTGTAAAAGAAGTTTCTCCCTTTGCTGAAAAAAATGAAGTAGAAAAAGTTTTAGCTGAAATCCAAGATTTAAAAAAGGAAAGGGCAAAATTTGCATCCTGCAAGAATAAAACTTTCTTTCATCTTGGACATAAGGTTTTTTATTATCTAATTGAGGGAACTGGAATTGAAGAGGTTCCTTTGATTACCGGACATTATCATGGAGAGATTTCTCCTGGAAAACTTATGAATTTCCTTAAATCCCTTGAAGCAAAAGGGATAAAGCGGGTTCTCGTAAGTTCCTCTGAGTTTGCTAAGTATGAAAACTATTTTAAGGCAAAGGGTTATGAGGTAATCCGTGCTTATTCAGGGGATGAGCCGACCGAGATGACTTATCAAGAGTTCATTAGACATAACATTTCAGCCATAAGAAAAGCTTTATACTGTGAGGAATAGATATGAGTACAAAGTTAAAGATTAAAATCTTTTTGGTTATCCTTTTGTCTCTTTTGGCTTTTATCCTTTTACTTCCTACTTTTGTTTCAGACCTTCCGCCTTGGTTTACGAAGTATGTTTACCGAGGCGTTTTAAAGCTTGGGCTTGACCTAAAGGGAGGGATTCATCTAATTCTTAAGCCAGATTTTGATAAAGCACTGCAGAATCAGTTTGAAAGCTATCTTCACGACCTTGGGAGCTCATTAAAGAAGGCAGGCTTTTCTTTTGAAGTTCAGAGAGATGGATGGCAGGCTACCTTAAAATTTAAGGATGAGAAAGGGGCTAAGTATTTAAAAGATGAACTTTTAAAAGGATTTAAAGAGTTGACATTGATTAGCGAAAAAAGGGTAGGAGATGAGGTTCATTTAGCCCTTGGTCTCTCTTCAGAAAGGATTAGCTTTATTCAAGAGAATTTAGTAACCCAAGTTCTTGAGGTCATACGCAATCGTATTGACCAGTTTGGAGTGGCAGAGCCTATCATCACAAAACAGGGAAAGGATAAGATTGTTGTTCAGCTCCCAGGAGTTAAAGACCCAGAAAGGGCATTACGAGTTATAGGTCAAACGGCTCAGCTTGAGTTTAAGCTTGTTGACGAGGAATCAATGCAAAGAATAGACTTACCTTCCCTTATGAATTCTTTGCTTCAGAGCGGAAAAGTAAAAGACCCAGAAAACATAGAAGAATGGCGGAATGCTTTAAGACCCTTCCTTCCCCCAGATACGGAGTTTTATTTTCTTATCGAAAAGGATAGGGAAAAGAAAGGACTAAGAAAACTCCCAATCCTTCTTAAAAAAGAAACACTTCTTACAGGCGAATACATAAGGAATGCCCAAGTAAGGATCAATCCAGACTTTAACGAGCCCTATGTTTGGGTTCAGTTTAACGATCGGGGGGCAAAGATCTTTGAAGCCATAACCAGTGTAAACATTGGCAGGCGTTTAGCCATTGTCCTTGATGATGTAGTGCGTTCAGCACCTGTCATTAGAGAAAAAATTTCTGGGGGTGAGGCTCAGATAACCGGATCCTTCACAATGGAAGAAGCTCATGACTTAGCCATAGTCTTGCGGGCAGGGTCTTTACCAGCTCCAGTAAAGATCCTTTCAAACATTACCATCGGTCCTTCCTTAGGAAGAGACGCCATCGAAAAAGGTATATTGGCTGGGCTTGTTGGGGCCTCAGCAATCATTCTTTTTACTGTCATCTACTATCGGGTATCTGGCGTTATTGCTATCTTTGCCCTACTTTTAAACATCTACTACCTTTTAGCTTTACTTTCTGCCTTTCAGGCTACACTCACTTTACCTGGCATTGCCGGAATAATCTTAAGCATAGGCATGGGCGTTGATTCTAACGTTCTTATATTTGAAAGGATGAGGGATGAGCTTAGAATAGGTAGAACAGGCTATTCAGCTATTTTCCAAGGTTATGCTAAAGCCTTTTGGACAATCTTTGATGCTCATTTAACGGTTCTTCTTACCTCGTTAATCCTCTTTATCTTTGGGACAGGACCTATTAGGGGCTTTGCTGTCACCCTTTCTGTATCGATCATCGTCAACCTATTTACAGCCATCTTTGTAACCAAGCTTTTCTATGAATACTATTACGAAAAAGGTAAAAGCTTAAACCTCAATTTTATGCAGATTTTGACTGAGCCAAACTTAGACTTTATGAGATGGAGAAAATTTTTCGGAATCCTTTCAGTTATTTTAAGCATCATTGGAGTTGCAGGGGTTGTTTCTGCCTTCTTAGGTAAAGCTAACTTAGGCATAGATTTTACAGGTGGAACGATCCTTTATTTAAAAACCGAGAAGGAACCAGAGCTTGACCGCATTCGCGATGTGTTATCTAAGGCTGGGCTAAAAGATTTTTCACTTCAAGATGTTAAAGGAGAAAAATTGTTTCTACTTAAGTTTAAGAGTGAAAAGGAAAGTTTAACGGAAGAAGTGCAGAGGGTCTTAAACACTTTGACCTCAGCACTACCTGAATACAGATTTCAGGTCTTAGCTAAAGAAGAAATCGGAGGAGTGATAAGCTCTGAGCTTAAGACCAAGGCTTTCTACGCTATTTTAGGCGCTTTAGTTGGGCTCATCCTATATCTCACCTTCCGGTTTAATTTTTACTTCGGTTTAGCTGCAGGTTTAGCAACTTTTCACGATATCTTAGCAGTCTTTGCTATTTTTTATCTCTTTGGGAGAGAAATAAACCTTCTTTTTATTACAGCCCTTCTTACTATTGCTGGTTACTCGCTAACAGACACAGTGGTTATTTTTGATAGGATTCGTGAAGTCATCTTGAGAGGTGAAAGACTTGACTTTATCTCCTTAGTTAACAAGGCTTTAAACGAAGTTCTCTCAAGAACAATCATCACTACCCTTACCACCCTTTTTGGTTCACTTTCACTTTTAGTTTTTGGAGGTATTACCTTAAGGGATTTTGCTTTAGCTTTAACCTTGGGGTTTATCGTTGGGACCTATAGTTCAATTTTTATCGCTTCGCCTCTTTTAATGCTATTCCATAAGGGTAAGGTGCCAGAGCTAAAACCCAAGGAAGAAATAGTGTAAAATTAAACAAAAATTTAAACTGCAAAAAGGAGGGGAGAGGAATGCCAATCTATGAGTTTGAATGTGAAGAGTGCGGGAAAGTTTTTGAAGAGCTTGTTTTAGGAAATGATGGTTCTAATGTAAAATGTAAAAACTGCGGGAGTCAAAGGGTGAGGAAATTGATCTCACAAGTGGCCTTTAAGTCAGGTAGTAAGTTCGTTTCGGCGTCCTCTTCGGGCTGTAGCAGCTGCTCAGGTGGTTCTTGTAGCACCTGCAAATAAGGAGGGTATCACATTGCGTTTACGAGTTGGCACAAGGGGTAGTAAGCTTGCCCTTGCCCAAACTGATTGGGTGATTTCAAAGTTAAAGAACCATTACCCTAACCTTGAGGTAGAAAAGCTCATCATTAAAACAACGGGTGATAAAATCTTAGATAGTCCTTTAAGTAAAATTGGGGGGAAAGGGCTTTTTGTAAAGGAGATTGAGGAAGCTCTTTTGCGTGGGGAGATAGATTTTGCAGTCCACAGCATAAAGGATGTTCCCTCACAAATACCTCAAGGTCTTGAAGTAAGCATCATCCCTGAGAGGGAATCTCCTTTTGATGTTTTGGTCTCAGATTTTGATAACTTAAATGCACTTCCCTCTTTCGCTAAGGTTGGAACAAGTAGCCTTAGAAGAAGCGTTCAAATAAAAAGATTACGGAAAGATTTAGAAATCTTAACCCTACGGGGAAACGTTGATACCAGATTAAGAAAACTTAATGAAGGGTTATACGATGGGATTATTCTTGCTGAGGCTGGTTTAAAAAGACTTGGGATAAGAGTAGAATATAAAAGATTTTCTTTAGAAGAGATGATACCAGCTGTAGGACAGGGTGCTTTAGGAATTGAGATAAGAAGTGAGGACAAAGAACTTAAGGAACTTTTGATGAGAGCTTTGCATTCCCCTGAGACAGCTCTTTGCGTTTCTGCAGAAAGAGCTTTCCTTCAAGTTATGGAAGGTGGGTGCCAAGTTCCTCTTGGGGCTCATGCCTATATTAAAAAGGGCGACCTTTTCATAATAGGCTTTATTAGCGACCTAACAGCGGAAAGATTTTATCGAGGAGCTATGCAAGGTCCATTGCATGAAGCTATAAAGCTTGGAGAGGATTTGGCTAAAAGACTTTTAGAGCTTGGTGGCAAGGATATTTTAAAGGAGTTGATTTAAAATTTTAACAGAGGAGATATGTTAATGTCAAAAATAGGGAAAGTTTATCTTGTTGGGGCAGGTCCAGGTGACCCTGGCTTAATTACCCTCAAAGGGCTAAAACTTTTAGAGAAGGCTGATACAGTTATATATGATTACTTAGCAAACCCTGAGCTTCTTTCTTATTGCCGTGAAGATGTAGAGCTAATCTATGTGGGTAAAAAAGGCGGAAGCCACACCATGTCTCAGGAGGAGATAAATAAACTCCTTGCGAGAAAAGCCCTTGAAGGAAAGGTTGTAGTTAGGCTAAAAGGAGGGGACCCTTTCGTATTTGGTAGGGGAGGGGAGGAGATTGAAGAGTTAATTAAGCATGGGATACCCTTTGAGGTTGTGCCTGGAGTTACCTCAGCTACTGCTGTGCCAGCCTACGCAGGAATACCTGTCACCCACAGGAATTTTACTTCAACCTTGGCAATAATCACTGGTCATGAGGCAGAGGGTAAGGAAGAAAGCAGGATTGATTTTAGTGCCCTTGCTAAGATAGGCACTCTTGTCTTTCTTATGGGGGTAAAAAACTTGCCCCACATCGTAGAAAATTTAATCAGCGAAGGGAAGAGCAAAGACACACCTTGTGCAGTTATTCAGTGGGGAACAACGCCAAGACAGAAAGTAGCAAGCGGAACCTTAGAAAACATAGTTAATAAAGTAGCTGAGGCAGGCATTACGGCTCCAGCCATTATCGTTGTGGGAGAGGTGGCATCCCTTCGGGAGAAGTTTAGATGGTTTGAGAATAAGCCTCTTTTCGGAAAAAGAATCCTTGTTACCCGCACAAGAGAGCAGGCAAGCAAACTAAAAGAGGCTTTAGCTGAGCTTGGAGCCGAAGTTCTTGAAGTTCCAACCATAAAAGTAGAATATCTTTTAGATGAAGAGACGCTGACTAAACTCAAAGAGCTTCCAAAATACGATTGGTTAGTCTTTACTTCTGAAAATGGAGTTTTAGCCTTTATTTCAGCCCTTGCCAAATTAGACTTAGACCTAAGGTTCATAGCCAACCAAAAGGTCGCCGTCATTGGACCAGGCACAGAATCGGCATTAAAAAAATACCTTATCAAACCTGACCTTAGACCAGAAAAAGATTACACCCAAGAGGGGCTTTTGTCAGCTTTTACTTCTGTCGATTTAAAAGGAAAAAAAATACTTTTGATCAGGGCAAAAGTAGCAAGGGATGTCTTGCCAAAGGGTTTAGCAGAACTTGGTGCTTGTGTAGAAATTTTACCCATCTACGAAACAAAGCTTCCAGAAGAAAGTAAAGAAAAACTTGCGTCAATCCTTAGGCAAGGGGTGGATGTAATCACCTTTACGAGTTCATCCACAGTGGAGAACTTTTTTAAACTTTTGGAGGGAGCGGAAGTTAACCTTTCTAAGGTTTTGTTTGCAGTGATAGGACCTATAACAGCCAACACCTTAAGGCAGTATGGCTTTGAGCCAAAGATCATAGCCAAGGAAAACACCATACCAGGGCTTGTTTCCGCAATCCTTGAGTATTTTGAAAAAAGATAGAGGAGGAATTATGAAAGAGGAGGTTAAAAAGGCCTTATCCATATTGAAGAGAGGAGTTGTTGACCTAATTGAAGAAGAGGAGCTTATCGTCAAGCTTGAGAGGTCAATCACTGAAGGTAAACCCCTTAGGATAAAGGCTGGTTTTGACCCTACAGCTCCAGACCTGCACCTTGGGCATACTGTGCTTCTTCGTAAGCTTAAGCAATTTCAAGACCTTGGTCATGAGGTTTATTTCCTAATAGGAGATTTTACCGCCATGATCGGAGACCCAACTGGGAGGTCAGAAACAAGAAAAGCCTTAAGCAGAGAAGAGGTTTTAGAGAATGCAAAAACCTATAAAGAACAGGTTTTCAAAATCCTTGACCCTGAAAAGACTAAGGTTGTGTTTAACAGTGAATGGTTCTCTCGCATGAACGCAGAGGATATCGTAAGGCTTTGTGCAAAGTATACCTTAGCAAGGATGCTTGAAAGAGAAGATTTTAAAAAACGCTATCAAGAGGGTATACCCATCTGTCTCCATGAGCTTATCTATCCACTATTTCAAGCCTACGATTCTGTTGCCTTACAAGCTGATGTAGAGCTTGGGGGAACAGACCAGCTCTTTAATCTTCTTATCGGAAGAGATATACAGCGGGAGTACGGACAGGAACCTCAGGTAGTTATGACTTTGCCCTTGCTTGAAGGTCTTGACGGCATTCAAAAGATGAGTAAGAGCCTTGGGAATTATGTGGGTATTATGGAACCCCCCTTTGAGATGTACGGGAAGCTTATGTCCATACCTGACCATCTTATGTGGAAGTATTTTGAGCTTTTAACAGATATACCCCTTGAGGATGTGGCAAGGATGAAAGAAGAAGTTGAGAAGGGGGTTTTGCATCCCAAAAAGGTCAAGCAGCTCCTTGCGCGAACCATCGTTTCGCAATACCATAGTGAAGAGGATGCTATAAGGGCTGAAGAGGAGTTTGAACGAGTATTTAGCAGGAAAGAAGCTCCCACGGAAGCTGAAACTGTAGAAGTTAAAGCAGGAACTCTTTATCTGCCCAAATTTTTAAAAGAACTTGGAATAACTAAAAGTTCCTCCGAGGCAAAAAGATTGATTGCCCAGCGTGCTATAGACCTTAATCAAAAAACTGTTGAAAAAGAAGAAATTTCCCTTAACCCTGGAACTTACTTTCTCCGTGTAGGAAAAAAAAGATTTTTAAAGCTTGTAGTCTCACCATCTCAAACTGAGGGATAAGGCAGGAGGCAACTATAAGCTTAAGAGATGCCCCTATTTACACCTCTTCAAATTGAAAAGCTTACTAACCTTGCGAGCCAAGGTAGGATCGCTCCAGTATACATCTTCATAGGTCCTTATCCTCTGATAGAAGAAAAGGCTAAAAGGGTTATGGAAGTTCTTCTTAACCAGGGGTCTACGCTTGAGGTCTACGATTTAAGAACTCAAGAAGGAAAGAAGGAGTTTTCACTGATTAAAGGCTATCAAGAGGGATTGTTTGGTTTTAAAAAAGTTTATTTAGTGTATGGCGCTGAAGAAATTTCAGAAAAGAAGGCAACAGAGATAATTGAAAATCTATCCCGTTATGAAAAACCCCCATTTAGCTGGTTTTTGCTTTCTGAAAACTTAACTGAGAGCCATCCTTTGTATCAATACGCTAATGAAAAAGGAGCCATAATACCTTTCCCCAGCCGCAGAAAAGAAGACCTTCTTGAGATGGAGCTAAATCATGAGCTCAAGAAGAACAACTGCACCATGAGTAAAGAGGTCTTTCAGCTCTTTTTATCCCTCGTCGGCGATGATTATCATCATTTCAGAAGGGAACTCCAAAAATTACTCCTCTTTGTAGGTCAGGGCACAGACATTTCAGAAAACGATGTTCTACAAATCGTTGTCCCCTACTCAAGTTCAGCTCTTTTTTTAATTGGAGACGCCCTTTTTAACAAAGGACCAAATCAAACTCTTAAACTAATCGAAGGTTTGCTTGATACCAAAACAGAACCAACGGCTATAATTGCCTATCTGTACAAGCACTTCAAAAAAATGGAAATATTAAAAGAATTTTTGGAAGAGCACTCAGAGCTTGAAAAAGAGAATTATTATTCTGCATTTATTAAAAAATGGAATGAAATTAAGAGTAACCCAGCATTAAGCATACCTTCTATTCTTGCTGAAACCCATCCTTACAGTTTATTCACAATGAAAGGCCAGCTAAAGAAAGTAAAAAGCTTTGCCCCCTTATTTCAAGCCCTTTTCCAAGCAGATCTTCACCTTAAGCGAGATTTTCGAAAACCCGAAGAGGTTTTTCCTAAACTAATCCTTGACTTGTGGATGTCTATACATCAAAATTAACTTAATTTTTCGCTTAAGTAGTTTTTGATTTCTTCATCAAGATATGGACATTGCTTAGGTTCGGTATCGGCGGTTGTTAAGGCACTAGCAAAGGCAAGACAACTCAGAAATCCACATTCCTTACAGTTAGTTTTAGGCAAAAGCTTGTAGATTTCTAAAGGGGTTAGTCTTTGAACAGGCTTAAAACTTGGTTTAATTTCAGACCGCTTTTGCCATACTTCCTCTAAGTAATCTTTTAAACCCTTCCAAACTTCATAGGCTTCTTCTTTGTCAGAAACAAGAGCAAAGCTCACTTCATCTTTGGAAATCGTTACCTTGTAGTCCTTCCCATTGTGATGGTATTTGAAGATGATCTTCTCGTTCGGTTCAAAGTATAGGGTTTTAGCAACCGCCCTTAGAAAAGGATAAAGGGATGTTAAATCAAGGTCTACCTTAACTATGCCTTTGTAGCACCCTTTAGCAGGATAGCAATAAGCTTGTTCTAAACGGAGAAGTTCATTTTTATTCATCAAAGACGGAAAAAATTTCTCTTCCATAGTCTTTTAAAAAATTAATCCTCTTTTCAAGATCTTCAACCTTCTCTACCTTGAACCTTATCTCTACATCCCTCTCCTCTAAGTAAGGGACATACTGTACCTCAATGCCCTTAGCCATAAAAAAACTTTTTGTCTCTTGAAGCCTTTTCCATTTTTGGCTATAAAAGGGATACCGAAATTTCATAAAAACTTCTTTATAAGCCCTTTTTCTCTGGTTGTAATCCTCAAGGCTCAAAGCTTGAGACAATTCTTCTAAAAATTCTGTAAGCTTCTCAATTCTTATCAAATCGGAGGCTAATTCAAAAAGCTCCCTTTGCTCGCTAAAGCTTAAATAAAAGTTTATACAAAGGTTTAAAAGCTTAAAGAATGATTCTTCGCCAAAATTTTCATAATACTTCAAAATTTGAGGATTGATTTTTTCATTTAAGATTAAATTTTTATAATTGTCATTTAATTTACTGATAGCATGTAAAATTTGAACAGTATTTTGATGTGGTGGTAAGTTTAAGAGTTTTAAAGTTTTTGGTATTTCTTCTTTATACAGGAAGAGGTAAACCTTGTTGAAAAAAATAGCCTTCTCTACAAGATTTAGCGGACGAAATAGATTAGACTGAAGAGCAATAAATAGCAAGTCTTTATCTGAATGTTTATCCTTTAAAATTAGACAGGGAAGATAATCAAATTCAAGTTCTAAACAAGCTTTAACCCTTCCTTCTCCACAGAGGATGATCAGCCCATGAGGTGTCTCTAAAAGTAGAGGAGGTTGAAGAAGTCCAACCTCCTTTAGGCTTTCGATGAGAAAAGGGCTCCTCTCTGGGTAAGAGTGTAGGTAATTTCTATTTGAAAGGTCAATAGAATCAAGAGGAACCTCTTTATAAATCTTCACCGGTAAGAGCTTTTAAGGCAAGGAGATATTTTTCTCTTGTCTTCTCTACAACGTCTGCAGGGATTTCCGGGGGTGGTGTGCCTTCCTTCCAGTTTGTGCTTTTTAGCCAATCCCTTATGTATTGTTTATCAAAGCTTACCTGAGGTTTTCCTGGTTCGTAAGACTCTTTTGGCCAAAAACGGGAAGAATCGGGAGTTAAAACTTCATCAACAAGGATGATCTTCCCGTCGTGCAGACCAAACTCAAACTTTGTATCGGCAATGATAATACCTCTTTCTTCCGCATAAGATGAGGCTTTTTTGTAGAGTTTTAGAGAAAGGTCCTTCAAAGTTTCTGCTTCTTCTTTACCTATGATTTGAACCATTTCTTCAAAGGTTATGTTAACATCGTGGCTTCCAAGTTCAGCCTTTGTTGAAGGTGTAAAGATTGGCTCAGGTAGTTTATCTGCCTCTTTAAGCCCAGGGGGAAGGGGTATTCCGCAAACCATACCTGTTTTGAGATACTCTTTCATTGCTGACCCAGTAATATATCCTCTAACGATACATTCCACCGGAAAAACCTTAGCTTTTTTAACTATCATGCTCCGTCCTTCAAGGACATCTCGATACTTTTTTAAAACCTCTGGATATTCATCGATATTGGCTGTGATTAGATGGTTCTCAACTATGTCTTTGAGGAAGTTGAGCCAAAAGAGGGTTAGTTTAGTGAGGATTTTTCCCTTATCAGGAATGGGTGTAGGTAGAACGACATCAAAGGCAGAGATTCTGTCTGTTGCAACGATTAAAAGACTATCACCAAGGTCATAAATATCACGCACTTTGCCCCGATGAAGAAAAGGCACATCTGGTATGTCTGTATTGACCACGGGATTGGACATATGTCCTCCTTTTGGTAATTTAGGCCAATTTTGCTAATTTAGCAAGCTTTCTTGAGCGTTTTTTAAACTTGCTTGCCAGTTTGCGGTACCTTTCGTATTTTTCAAAATCTTTATTCTGTTTTGCTTCTTCTGCCAACTTTTTAAACTTCTTTATCTTACTTTTTACCTCCCTTAATGAGGCTCCTACCTTTTTAGGTTCTTCAGCAATCCCATAAACCTTTTTAAGGACAGAAATTAACTCCTCCTTTGTCATCCCATGAACACCTTGTATTTCAGGAATTTGTAAAGCAATTTCCCGAAGCTCCTTAATGGTCATCTTTTCAAGCTTTTTTTCAAGCTTCGGAAGCTCCCTCGTCTCTTCCATCTGCCCCTCCTCTCGCTTAAAAAATATTTGCTGTCTATTTTACCAGAAAAAGTGATTAATTCAAATAACTAAACAAAGGGACTTCATCTTTCATCCATAATGCCTCTCTTAAAGGAAATTTTTATGTTTTTCCGGCTGATTGAAAAAAAGACTCAATTATTCCCAGTGTTTTTTTGCTTCCTCCTGTTAAACTCATGAACATGGCATAAGCCCTTTCGACAAGCCCTTCTTTGAATTCTTTATCATTCAAAATTAAATTGATTGCCTCAGATAGCCTTTCAGGAGATGTCTGAAGAATTGCTCTTTCTTTCACAAATTCTTCAACGAAGGGGAAGTTTTCCATATGAGGCCCAACTATCACCGGGACTTTCCAATAGATGGCTTCAAGAGGGTTTTGTCCCCCATGAGGAATGAAACTACCTCCGATTATAGCCACATCAGCAACCCGGTAAAGACTTGCTAAAATACCTATTTTATCAACTACTATTACAAGTTTTTTCTTCTGCTTGTCTTTTAAGTCCTTGTAAATCTTCTGATTAGTAATAAATTCAGAGTACCTTAAAGTAAGCACATCTTCTCCACCGTTAAACTCCCTGCAAAGCTTATAAACCCTTTCAAACCTCTCTGGATGCCTTGGCACAAGAAGTAAACTTGAGGCTTCCCTTATTTTAAGAAAACTTGACAGAATAAGCCTTTCTTCTCCTTCATGCGTACTTCCAGCAATGATTACAGGTCTTCTTAAGGGTTCTAATTCTTCAAATTCTATAAAAGGTATCGTCATATCAAATTTTAGATTGCCAGTTAGATATAAATTATTCATATTGACACCAATTGCTCTAAATTTATGTAAGTAATTTTCACTTTGAACACATATGGCTGTAAGTTTATTAAAGATTGGTTTAAAGAAAAAAGATAAAACTAAA
>CAZJUD010000069.1:0-17937 GCA_964549125.1 uncultured Caldimicrobium sp. | reverse complement strand
TCCTTCCCTACGATCCTTTTTAAGCTTTCTGCAGGAAGTCCTTCTGGTGGCTCGTTGTTTACATTTAACCCTAAACCAACGATAAACCAATCCTTATAGCTTTCGATGAGGGTACCTCCAAGCTTTTTTCCTTGAAGATGGGGGTCACTAATCCACTTAAGCCTTACTTCCTTTGCTGAAAGGTCATGACAGGTTCTAACCATAGCAAGACCAAAGAGTAGCGAAAGAAGGCCAAAATGTTGCGGGAGGATCTCATTGTATAGAGATATGGCAAGCCAAAGCCCACCTTTTTCAGCAAACCATTTTCGTTCAAACCGCCCTTTAGCTGAAGTTAAGCGTTCCGCAACGATTACCCTTCCATGAGCACTTCTGGGAAGCCTATCAATGAGCACCTTTGCTAAGGACATTGCCCGAGGGAGCTCTTTAAAGAACCAAATTTCCTGCCCGACTATCAAGCTTAGCTTGGCCACTCCTCCCTGATCCTTGCTACAATCCTCTCAAGAACGGGAAGGTCTTCAGCAGGACAAAGGGCAACTAATGGGCTACCCTTAGGCACAAGCTCAAAGGGCTTGAAGTAAACTTGATAGATGATAAACCGTCCCTCCTCTTTAATCTTGATAAAGTGTTCCCTCTTCATGAAGGTCATGATCAAAACATCTTCGCCACAACGGACCTCAGCCCTCTTTAGACCATACTTTTCAATCCTATGACTTATCTCAGGAACTAAGATAAACCTTGCCGTCTCTTCAGCGTATATCACATGAAGAGCGGAAAGCAAAACTTCACTTATAACCTCATCTTGAGAAAGAGGATGCTTTATCTCAAGCACAGTCTCAAAGGCTTCTACAAACTTATCCTTTAAGTCTTCTCTAAGGTTTTGCACAATTCCAGTGGTATGGGCTCTTATAATCTTTGGGTTCCGTTCCCTCTCGAGGATAAAAAGCGGAGTTCCCGGCTTTTCCAACCATTTGCCAGTCGGACCTGTAACTTTATCTCCTTCCTTAACTTTAAATTCTTTAATGTAGCCAGTGTGGGGCGTTTCAACGGGAAAAACCTTATAAGGATTAGCCCTAAGTTTTTGAAGAAGCCTGTCTATTTCTTTAAAATCTACCTTCATGCTTTCACCTCTCTACCTTAGTGCCCAAGGCTTATACAAGGGACTCCTCGATTTATGGCAAAGACTGACATTTTTTCTCTGTCGTCCCAAGGGTAAGCAAGAGACCACTTCTGTCGGCAGGCTAATGTAAAGAGAGGCAGGATGACAAATTAAAATGCCTTGGGGTAACATTAAGGGAAAAGTCCTTTACCTGTAGTATAGATTTTTTCCGCCCATGGTTATAAGGGCATGGAATATGCGTTTTCTTAATTCTCTTCTATCCCAGATGCCTTGTATATGTCCTCTTCTTAAGGCGTTTTCTGCTGAGTGATAGTCTGGCGGTGGAGGTTGACCGGTTGTTTCGTGGATAACCCTTGGTCCGGCGAAGCCAAGCCTCGTTGATTTTAAGGCAAACTGATAGGGTGCTGACCCAAGAAAGCTTGCCACAGGACCGGCGTAAGAATTGTTGTCATATATTACGAGGTATAAACCACCAGCATCCACATAGTCCCTCACGGCCATCGTGCATCTCGGCATCTGAACTACTCCTACTGTTCCCTCTTGAATCCTTATTCCTCCTGTGCTATGAACGAACATAAGGAAGGGACGACGGGTAATCTTAGCAAGCTGGATAGCTCGAATAAACTTTTCTCCTTCGGCAGCCCCAACTGTTCCCTGTCTAAAATCGGCAACAAGCATTCCACATACAACCGATATACCACCAATCTTTGCCGTGAAGGAAAGAAATGCTGAGTTAAGACCAGTCCTTTTTCTATCTTCTTTTAGTTTTTCTGCATGCCCTTCAAAGTTTAAGGGATTGGTTGAAGCGATCTCTTCATCGAAGAATTTTATGGAGCCACGGTCAAAAACATTGTTTAGATACCACTGGTATTCAAGGAAGAAATGATAACCACAGTAGGGGCAAACCCCGCAGAACTCACCGTATAGGTCTGGGACCCAAATGTCAGGACAGCCATACTTTTCAGCTTGAGGACATGTAACAGTTCTATCTTCTAACGCCACGGGAACCTCGTAAACACCAACCTCTTCTTCAGGTATGGTAGGAAGCTTAGGTTTAACCTTTTTTCCGACGATAAGGTTGTAAACAGTTTTTACCGGGTCTGAAACTGGCTTCAAAAGAAGGCTTGATTCGCTCAAAATATCATCAATAAGCCTTTTGAAGGTCTTATGACCGCTTTTTAACACCCTGTATTTAACTTCATTGCTTAGGACCCTAAAAAAATTCTCTCCCTTTTCTTTTAAGGCATGGGATAGACCTTTGGGCATGGACACTGCCCATTGGGTCATCTTACGGTACTTTTCATACCTTAGTTCAACGAGAATTTCTCTTTCGTCTTCTGAAAGGTCCCAATCAACATAGTAGCTAAAGTTTTCTGTTGTTTGTTTAGAAAGGGCATGTTTGGTGAAGGTTTTGAAGCCTCGAGTCCTTAACACGACCTCATCCGTTGCCTTGATTAGCTCAATCTTAAGCCTTTTAAAGAATTCATAATCCCTTTTTCTTGCTCCAAGTGGTGGCTCGGGGATAATTCTATCGATGGTGCCGAGCTCAAGGTTATCCCGAGCAGTTAGTTTTAAGGCTTTAGCCATTTTTTCTACCAGTTCCCTTGGTGGACGCCCATCACGAAGCTTGGCAACGATGGCGGCTGCTCCCTCAGGGCTTATCACTGAATAGTAGCCCTTTTCAGCCATAAGCCTTAAGTCAGCTAAACCAATGGCTTCAGCACCTCCTGACCCACCTTCAGAGATAAAAGATATCATCGGAACTTGGAGCTTCGCCATAGTATAGAGATTCCGAGCAATCTGCTGGGCGGCACCAGGATAATCCTCAATGGGATAGGCGCCTGGGGTAAATATAAAAAAATGGATGGGTATACCTTCTGTTTCAGCCATTCGCATGTAACGCAAAGCCTTTTCGTTTCCCCAAGGAGCAGCGCTTCCTCCCCTTCTAAACTCCTCTCCACTTCCTTTTTCATGACCTATAACCATAACTTGATGAACATGAAAGTCATCACCAACTCGCCTGATAAGCATAGCCTTAGCACAACGAACGGCTGGGTCAATGTTTATCTCCCCTTCTCCCCCAAGCTCCACGTAGCTATCGTAAACATTCTCTAAAATATCTTGAAGGGTAAACCTCTGAGGGTGTCGCGTAATCTTAACTATTTCATAAGGAGTAAGGGTTTCTTCTCCAAGGAGGGTTAGCTCTTCAAGCCTTTTTTCGGAACTATTAAGCAATCCATCTATTTCTTCCTCAGATAGGTCATAAAAGTTCTCAAAGGCATGCATAAGCTGTGAGTATACTTCCATTATATTTTCAAAGTCTTCACCCTTAATGTCCCGGATGTACTCAGCTCTTTCAAGAAGTTCTTTAAGCCTTTTATGGTTTTCGATCCTCATCTCTCCTTTTGCTCTCTTTAGTCCTCTTTAACCTCAGTAGAGGAACTGATAGATAAACTTTAATTTTTCTTCAAGGTAAGCAACGTTGTTTGGAAGAGGTGTCCCTTGAGAGGTCACACCTTCAATAACTACCTCGGAAAGAAAGGTTTTGCACCTATCAATCAACTGGGCAAAGTCCTCTGCATAGATAATAGCCAACGCAAGGTTTGGGTCAAACTGAGTTGGGATATCATACCTCTCATTCCTTGGAACATGCGTTCTCACAGTAAGCCAAGGATGGTCTACCCAATCGAACCTGGTTATGGTTCCGCTTACTGGTTGAAAACCCCTCTTCACATCCTCGGCAATCAAACGAAACTCCAAGGCGTATCCTTTAAACTCTATATCCTTTTGAGAATACCCAAGCTTATCCCCTAAGGCAGTTCTAATCTGTTCTTTTATAAGGTTGATCCTTTTTCCGTGAACGAAGGAAATCTGAGCTGATATTTCATTTTCTACCTGGATCCTTGTGTTGACCTCCATCAGGTAATACTTCCCTTCAGGGGTTACTAACCACTCAAAGGTGCCGACATTATCGTAATTGACATGTCTTGCAAGGTTTAGTGAGTGCTCTATTATCTCCTTTTCGACCCTACGTGGGTCAAAGTTATAAACAGCAAATTTTCCCTCATAATCAAAGCCTGGAGCAACTTCGATCCTTTTTTGTTTAAAGGGGCTCTGGATGGTGCAGTTTCTTGTGCCAAAATGGACATATTCACCATCCTTTGTGCCAAGGACCTGAACTTCTAAGTGCTGAAAAACTGGGATCTTTGCCTCTATTATAAGCCCTTCGTCTCCAAAAAGACGCTTAGCATAGGCTCTAACTCTTCTGAAGACGGGTCTAAGTTCAATGAGGTCTTTTACTTCTTCAATCCCCATTCCGCCACCGCCGGCAACCGCTTTCACAAGAAGTGAGGTATTTTCGATGCCTTGGCTTCTAAGCTCCTCTAAAAGTCTTTCTGCCTCAATCTCAGCTTCTAACTCATTGTAGATCGGTTCAATCGTCCCTGGGATAACAGGAACACCTGCTTCGCGGGCAATCCGCTTCATCGTAAGCTTATTGCCAAGGTCCCGAATGGCTTCCCAGCTTGGTCCAATAAAAATGAGGGGTCTTTCCCTTTTCACAACCCTTCTTGCAAAACGGTAATTCTCAGACAAAAAACCATAACCCGGATGGATAGCTGTGCACTTTGCATAATCTGCAACGCAAAGCAAATCGTTCATATCTCGATAATCTGAGATACGATACTTCTCTTTGGCAAGCTTAACATGAAGAGAGCCTTCGTCCCCCTTAGTGTAGACGCAGACATAGTTTAGTCCAAGCTCTTCACAAGCTGCCATAATCCTTAAGGCTATCTCCCCACGATTGGCAATAAGGACTTTATCTTTCATAAGTGATATTCAAGCCCTAAAACAGGTTGAAATCTCCAAGCTTGATCTGGTGGTCTCGACCAGGACCAACTGAAACGAGGTATATGGGAACCCCTAAGTAGTCTTGGATAAACTGTAGATAGGTTTGAGCGTTCTTCGGAAGGTCCTCAAAACGAGTAATTTGAGAGAGGTCTCCGTCCCAACCCTCAAACTCTTCATACCTTGGTTCAACTCGACTTAAATCTTCAAGAGTTGAGGGAAAATAATTCACTTCCTTGCCGTCAATTTTATAGGAGACACAGACCTTGATCTTTCTTAGTCCTGATAGGACATCAAGTTTAGTCACGGCTATGGAAGAAAGCCCGTTTAAACGGACTGCAGTTTTTACCATCACTAAATCAAGCCAACCGCATCTCCTTGGTCTTCCAGTTGTAGATCCAAACTCCCCTCCCTTTTCTCTTAAATAATCTCCGATTTCGTTTTTTTGTTCCGTAGGAAATGGTCCTTCTCCTACGCGGGTAGTGTATGCTTTAACAATTCCCATCACATGGTCTATTTCCGTTGGTCCAATTCCTGAACCACAGCTGGCATTACCAGCTAAGGTGTTTGAGGAGGTGACGTAAGGATAGGTTCCAAAGTCTATGTCAAGGAAGGTGCCTTGAGCCCCCTCGAAAAGCAAATTTTTTCCTTCCCTTTTTGCCTGATAAAGTATGGAAGAAACATCTTTGATATATGGTCTTAGGACTTCGCCGTAGCTAAGATATTTTTCAACGATCTCTTGGTAAGAGAGAGGCTCGGCTGAAAGATAGCGTAAAAGCTGGTTCTTCTCCTCAAGCACCACTTCTAACTTTTCCTTAAAATACCTTGGATTGAGCAAATCTATCATCCTGAAGCCTCTTCTTCCCACCTTATCCTCGTAGCATGGTCCAATACCTCTGCCGGTTGTGCCGATCTTTCCTCCCTTCGCCTTAGCTTCTCGAGCAAGGTCTAAGGCTTTATGGTAGGGCATGATAAGGTGTGCCCTTTCGCTGATTATAAGCTTTTCAGGACCGATGGACATGCCTGCCTGTTTTAGCTTATCTACCTCCCCAAGTAAAACTTCCGGGTCAACGACTACACCGTTTCCTATAACACAGACGGTATGGGGATGCAAAATCCCAGAAGGGATAAGGTGAAAGATGTATTTTTTACCGTTAACTACTAAGGTATGCCCTGCGTTGTTCCCCCCTTGAAAACGTATCACATAATGAGCTTTTTCCGTTAGCAGGTCAACGACCTTACCCTTCCCTTCATCCCCCCACTGAGTCCCCACCACAACTACTGCAGGCATAATTTCCCCCTAACTGGGTATCAAAAGGTATTATATCATCTGTTTATTCGATAATCAACCGAGTTTGGATATCCTGGGTTTTAGTTTTAGCAAGAGACGGACAATTAAGAAGCTTTTCAAAGTTTTCGAAAGGGAAATTTGGATTCAGTCCAAAGCATGTTACTTGAATGGATTACAGTTGTTTAAAGGTCTATAAAAAGGTCTTCATAGGCTGACCAAAGCTCTTCTAAGTTAACAGTCTTATACTCTGCCGTCTCGAAGTCAAAAACACTAACCTCACAACTACAGAGAAATTCTCTTTCTGTAAGAAGCTCCCTTGCCTTAAGGTTACTAAAGATTTGAATTACATAGGCTTGCCAAAGCGGAACCTTTTCCCGAAATACTGAGATAAGCCTCAGATAAGGTTTATCTTTTATGGACTTAGGGTTTACTTCAGAAATGCGGGCTAAGGCAATCAAGGCATGGGGAATATTTTCCTTAAAAGCTAAAAAGGCAAGAATATTTTTAATGTAGGCTGAGTATTGGTCTCCTGTGTTTCGTATTACCTCTCCGCAGGCTGGAAGGGCACCCCAGGCTGATGAAGCAGAATCAGCTCCAGCATAGAGGAGCCTTTTTATTAGGTCTAACACCCTTTGGGGCTCTTGCTTGTTCAAATGCCCTGCCGCCAAGCCTAAACCATAGGCAGATAGAAGCCTTATTTTTTCTTCAGGATGGTAGAGAAGCTTTTGAAGTTCGTTCAAATTCTTAGGTTCCGCTAAAAGAAAATTAACTAAGGTGCTAAAGTCCCTCTTTCGAACAAGGTTTTCCAATTCCTGTCGGCGAAGCCTTTTTTTAAACTTTGGGTCAAATGAAGCTTCATCTTTCTTGAGGATTTTAGTAAGCTTTTCTTTTTTTAACTCCTGTATGTCCTCAGCAAGCCTAATAAAAATCAACGCCGAACGGACTTTTCTCCCCTCAAAGACACCTTCAGGGTGAACCAAATGGGTTTCGGGATCATATCCTTCTATCCATACCTCTTTATAATCTTCATCGGGAATCAAGTCCCAGGCTAAATCCCAATCTCCAGAGAGGGCTAAAAGAAGGGCTGATATGAAGGCAGAGCCCTTGTCATAGCCTGTAGAGGAAAGCACATAAACAGCGCCACATTGGCAAACTCCGCCTTCATGCTCCACATAGGGCAAAGGGATGACTTCTGGTTTTTGAATGAAGCTTCCACAAAATGGACAGGTTGGAGGATAGGGTAGCTTAAGCTTCATAGAGCATACGCTCAAACTCAGGATGCACAGAATAGCCAAGCTCCTTTGCCTTCTTAAGATAGTCCTGAGCTAAAGCTTTCTCACCAATATAAAAATAACATACTGCTAAGTTGTTATAGATTACCCCGTTCTTAGGGTCAAGCTCTAATGCTTTAAGAAGGACATTTTTTGCCCTATCAAAATCTCCCTTCTCGATGTAAATGGTTGAAAGATTTATGTAGGGAGAAGGGTTGTCTGGCTTTAACTCCACGGCTTTCTGATAACACTCAATAGCATTATCAAGGTTCCCAAGCTGAAACTCAACAAGCCCAAGGTTGTTCCAAGCTTCAAAGGAATTAGGATAGAACTTTAGAGTAAAGGTGAAGGCTTTCTTAGCCTCTTCCAGCTCCCCCTCCTGGGCTAAAATTATGCCAAGGTTAACCATGGCTTCATAGTGGTAAGGATCAAGTTGTAGAACCTTTTTTAAAGTTTCTTTTGCCTCTTGAAATTTTCCTGCGTTGTAGTAAGCTATAGCAAGTCTATGTTGTGCCCAAACAGCGTGAGGATTTTCCATGGCTTCCTTTTCTAAAATTTTGATGATTTCTTCCAAACTCATACCTTCCTCCTTAATAATTTTCGAGAATTAAAAAATAATCCTGAATCATGAAAATAACAAGGTTTAGAAAGGTCGACATCTTACTTTTACTTCTTTTTCACCTTTTTCTCTTTGCTGGTCTCTATTTAGAAGGACTTCAACCTGTCTCCCAGAATAAAAACTTGCCCCCTAAAATCATTGAAATTCAAAGAGGAGATGGACTTATAGAAATAGCCCAAAAGCTCTATCAAAATGGAATAATCAAAAACCGTATCGTCTTCACAATCGAAGCCCTGCGTTCAGGCAAACATAAAGAATTTAAAGCAGGAGAATATGCGTTTTATCCCTATCAAACTATTGGTGAAATTTTAGACATCCTCTCAAAAGGAAAGGTCTATCAACATAGAATAACTGTTTTTGAGGGAGCAACCCTCTGGCAGATAGCAGAAATCCTTGAAAAAGAAGGGCTTTGTTCTGAAAAAGAATTCTTAAAATGGGCTGAGAATAAAGAATTCCTACAAGAGTTGGGAATACCTTCAGACACCGCAGCGGGTTTCTTATACCCTGACACCTATTTTTTTGCTAAAAACATCCCTTGTCCTCAAATTATTTCAACCATGGTAAAAAACTTTTGGGAAAAATGGAAATCCCTGGAACCCCTTGCCGAAAAAAGCAATCTCTCTCTTAGGGAGATTGTAATCCTTGCCTCAATCGTTGAAAAAGAAGCCTTTTACGATTCCGAAAAGCCCGTAATCGCTGCTGTATACCTAAATAGGCTTAAAAAAGGAATGCCCCTGCAGGCTGACCCTACTATTAATTACGCTTTAAAAAACTTTAGAAGACTAACATATAAGGACTACCGTTCAGTCAAAAGCCCATACAACACCTATTTGCACAACCACCTCCCTCCAACTCCCATATGTAGTCCAAGCTTATCCTCGCTTAAAGCTGTCTTAACACCAGCCAATGTTCCCTATCTTTACTTTGTAGCAGACGGAAGAGGCAAACATATTTTTTCTAAAACTTACAAAGAACATCTTAGAGCAATTAACGAAGTAAGAAAAACCTCTCCGAATGAGGAGCTTAAAGCTCTTAATGAAGAAACACTAACTAAAAAATCAGAAACCGATAAAACTTCCATTATGAGATGAGCTTTAATTTTATAGAACAAATTAAAAGGGGAGCGGTAAGATTTGCTAAAAAGAAGGAAAAAGAAGATGGAGGGTTTGGCGCAACCACTTTACTTCCACCTACGGTAGAGGATACCTATTTTGGTCTTGCCATCTTAGACCTCTGCCAAGCCTTAGATAAAAATTCTAAGGTCAAACATCTCTCTTACTTAGCAACGATTTCCTGGCAGGACTTGCTACCTGAAACGCTTCTCTACTACCTTAAAGCTTTATCTCTGTTTGCCGAAACCATGCCAAACTCAAAAGAGTTAGAAGGGTATTTGGATAAGTTCATGATAAAAAGCACCTCCTTAAAAAGGCTTGCCATACTTTTTAACATAGCTCAAACCTTAGATACTGCTGAACAAAGTAATGGATATCCTTTAAAAGAGATTAAGGAACGGATAAAACAAGAAATTTTAAGGATGCTACCTAAGGAAGAAAAGGTATCGCTAAAGCTTCTTTTTTATCTATTGCCAGCTCTTCCTGAATTCGTTGAAAAAAATTTGAATTTTGTGATTGCTTCCCAAAATCCTGATGGAGGATTTGGTTTTAAACCTCGCACGACTTCATTTATGGAAAACACTTACTATGGTATAAACATCCTTTACTATTATAACAGGCTTGAAAAAGAGGTCTCTGAAAAAACAATAAGCTTTGTGATATCCTGCTTAAACGGAGATTTTGGGTTTGGAAGAAATTCCCAGGGAATTTCCTTTCTTAATACAACCTTTTACGGATTAAACATCTTGAGCCTCCTCTTTGAGGATAGAAAGACTTAAAGAGTTGTTTTATCATTTAAAACATGAAGAAGGTGTACATTAGAACCTTTGGTTGTCAGATGAACGAAAAGGACTCTGAGGTGGTGTTATCGCTTCTTCAGCCCGATTTTGTGCTGACTGAAGAGCCTGAATCTGCTGACCTAATTTTGATAAACACCTGTTCGGTCCGAGAAAAACCTCAGCACAAGCTCTACAGCGAAATTGGAAGGTTCAAAGAGCTAAAGAAGAAAAGACCTGACCTTCTCATTGGGGTTATGGGATGCGTTGCGCAGCAAGAGGGAGAGAGAATAGTTGAAAAATATCCTTATGTGGACTTAGTTCTTGGCACCCAAGCCTTTTATCAGATAAAGTCTGCCATAGAGCGCCGTTTAAGGGAAGGGAAACCCGTTATTCTAACGGAGCTTAAACCTGATTTTAAACCACCTTTAGTCCTTGGTTCGAGTAAGCCTAAGAGGGTGAAAGCTTTTGTCAACATCATGCAAGGTTGCGATAACTTTTGCACCTATTGTATCGTCCCTTATGTGAGAGGAAGGGAGGTAAGCAGGCCCCCTGAGGATATTCTAAGAGAGGTTGAATATCTGGTAAAGGAAGAGGGGGTAAAAGAGGTAACTTTGCTTGGTCAAAATGTAAATTCCTACGGACTCAAAGAAAAAAGCTATGGCGACTTTGCAAGCCTTCTTGAGAAGGTATCCCAAATAGATGGACTTTTACGGATAAGGTTTACTACAAGCCATCCTAAAGACTTAACGGAAAGGCTCATGCGGATCATTGCAGAAAATCCCAAGGTTTGTAAACATATTCATCTTCCGCTTCAAGCAGGGTCAAACAGAATCCTAAAGCTAATGAATAGAAAGTATACTCGTGAAGAATACATAGCAAAGGTTGAAAGATTAAGAGAACTCTGCCCAGAGATTGCCATAACCTCTGACATCATCGTTGGCTTCCCCGGCGAGACAGAGGATGACTTTTTGCAGACCATAGACATGCTCGAAAAAGTGAGGTTTCATGAAATTTTTTCCTTCAAATACTCTGATAGACCCTTTGCGGTAGCCAAAAATTTCAAGGATAAAGTGCCCGAGGAAATTAAAGAAGAAAGGCTAAAAAGGGTCCATGAAGCTCAAGCTAAGATTACCGCAGAGATTTATCAATCCTATGTTGGAAAAGAGGTAGAGGTGCTCGTTGAAGGAAGGAGCGAAAGGGATGAAAACCAACTTACAGGAAGAACTACCACAAACGTTATCGTAAACTTTACAGCGCCACGCTTAGACCTTGAAGGAAAATTAGTTATGGTTTTGATAGAATCAGCAGGAAAACATTCTTTAAAGGGAAGATATGTTAGAGCTTCCTTTTAGTAGTAATCTCCCTCAAAAGCGCAAGCCTTTCCCGCTTGATAGAGCTTTCTTTCAACCGACGGGTGATCAGCTCCACTTCCCTGCCCTCAAAGGTTTTGGTTAAGCATGGATTAATTTTCTAAATAAACAACCCGCCCTTTTAAATAATAAGTTTCCTTTACCATAGGATTGATAGGATGGTCTGCCGCTTGAGTTAGCTTCTTTATTATTCTTCCTCTCAAGCCAAGCTTAGCTAAGCCTTTTTTGATTATCTCTTCTTGAGTTTCTTCGCTAAGAAAATGGGAGCAGGAAAAAAGGGCTAAGAAGCCACATCTTTCAGCAAAAAGTCTAAGGCAGGAAAAGTAAAGGGTATCATAAAGCTTTAAACCCTGGTCTAAATAGCCTTTTGATTTAATAAAAGCCGGTGGGTCAGCGATGACTAAATCAGCCAAAAAGGACGGATTTTTAAGATACTTTAGCACATCCTCCTTTATCAAGACGACCTTCTCAGAAAACCCGTTCAACTTTGCTATACCCTCCGCTAAGTCTAAAGCTGTTTGGGAGCGGTCAACAAGTATTGCCCTCTTGGCTCCTCCTTTTAAGGCATAAAAGGAAAAACCTCCAACATAAGAATATAGGTCTAAAACCTCCTTACCTTGCGAAAGCCTTGCCAAATATCTTCTTGCATCCCTCTGGTCAAGAAAAAAGCCCGTTTTTTGTCCGGATAGCACCGGTATTAAAAACTTTATACCGTCCATTTCAACAAGTAAAGGATCATCTACCTTGCCCCAAGCAACCTCAGTATAAAGAGAAAGCCCCTCCTCCTTCCTCTTTTGAGCATCGTTCTTTAAAACGACGCAAGAAGGCTCAAGCACTTTCTTTATAGCTGATAAAATCTCGCTTAAAAGATTCTCCATACCTAAGGTATAAACCTGAACTACCGCAACCTTTTCATACACATCAACGATAAGACCAGGCAAAAAATCTCCTTCAGAATATATAAGACGAAAGGCAACTTCCCCTGGATAAAGCTCCCTTCTTAAGTTTAAAGCCCTTTTAAAGGCTTTAGCAAAAAACTCTCCATCTATCGGCACATCCTCTCTGCATAGCACCTTTATACAATACCTCACCTTAGGGTTAAAATAGGCTTGAGCAAGGAAATACCCTTCCTCACTGTAGAGGCTTACTAAACTTCCCGCAGAGATGTTTTCAAGCAATGCTTTCACTGACTTTACCTCATTAAGGGTTAGCCAAAGATACCCCTTTAAAACCTTCCCTACTCCTTCCTTAGTTAGTATGACCCTTGGATAGTTCATCCTTTATCAGCTCAAGGCTCAAAAAAAGATTTGCCCTTTTGCTAACAGTATGGGGAAATTTGCATAAACTTAAATCGGCAAAAAAAGTAGCATTATTAAAAGTTATCTTAATCCTTTCTTTTCTCATAACACATACTTTCCCATCTTTGTCTTTACTAAAATTAATCCTTTCAAAGGTCCGGTTTTCAAGAAAGCATAACCAAAGTCCATCCTTTAGCACCCCGGTTAAGCCATCCCTCATAGCTTGAGGAGGCTTTTTACTTTCCCACAGAGAAAGAAAATACTTTTCTATGTCAAAGGATTCCTGAACAAATACCTCAGAGAACTTTTCTGCTTCTTCTACATTTTTCACCAGTTCACATGCTTTATACTCATCCTGATTGATAAAGCTTACATGGCACACGGCACAGCTTACCTTTTGTAAAAGGCTTCTCTTATGGTATATGAGACTATTATCCAAGACCTTTTTATGGCAATCAAGACAGCTTGCCCTTTTTGTGCTAAACATTATCTCCTCTTTGCCATGGCAATCTGTGCAGGAAAAACCGTAGCTTGCGTGAACATCGGTTTTTAGCTCGTAGTATTCTATACCATACGGACGGGGAGGAAGTTTGCCTTCCACAAAAGGAGACCGATAGTCTACAAACCAGTTGTGCGGTGTCTTTCCTGAGTAGTCCATACCTATTCTTATGCTGTAATGACAGCTAAGACACTCTTCATTCTTTGGTTTTGCGTAAGCGTGTACCCTATGGCAGGCTAAACAACCTTTTCCACGATGGGTCAATTCATAATCCTCACCTTCGTAAAAAATATGACAGGTAAAACAACGCTTCCCTAAAAAGTCAAGAACGAGCTTACTTTTCTCATCTAAATAACCACTTTCTAAAGTAGCAATAAGGTCTGATAAAGAAGATACTTTCAAATCTAAACCAAATTGGGAAAGCAGAAAATTTACTTTTTTCTGATAGGTAAAGTGTAGGGATTTAGCTAATCCTTTGACTTCCTCCTTGTGGCAACCTCCACATACAGAAAAAACCTTATTCGGAGAGGGGGACTTAACGAGGTCTTTGTGGGCAGAATCTTTTGTGCTTGCTTGCTCTTTACCACCATGACAAAGAAGGCAAGAAAGGTTGTGTTCCTTGACCTTAAGCTCTGTCTTTAAGATTTCACCGTGGCAGTCTCTGCAAGATTTTACTTTTAAATTTGGCTTACTCTGGCAGGATGATACGAGAAGGGCTATAAGAATGACTATGAAAAGCATGTCCTCTTTGCGTAGTAATCAAGAAGTTTTACTACATCCTCCTTGGTCTGAAAAGGTTTCCCCAAAACTTCCTGCCATACCCGTTTTCCTTCCATACAGAAGTAAAGCGGGATTTCCTTTAGATAATTTTTAAAGGGTTCTAAAATCCTTTTGTAGGCTTTAATCCTCCTATCGATAAAATAACGACACTTTTGGTCAAGACCTCTTACAAACTCATCGGCGTAGACCTTAGTCTTTGGAAAATTTTTTGGAGCTACTTCTTTAAGCTCAGGTGGGAACCTCAACATCCCAAGGCTAATCCAAGCAATCCTATTTAAAGGGAAGGTATCAAGGATCTCTTCAAGGACCTTAGAGTATTCCTCTTCTGCACCTTCATAAAGGATTATAGGGTCAAAGTGGAAGGCAATGCTAAAGCCGTGCTTCAAAGCCTCCTTTGCGCTTTGAAATCGAGCTTTTAAGCTTGCCGTAAACTTTTCTTCCTTCTCTATTATTCTCTCTGTGTTTACTGACCAAGCAAAGATGATTCGTTTATCGCTTGGTAAGGTTGAATAATAGGCTGATGTGGGAGCGGTTTTAGTTTTAAGCTCAAGGACTGCAAAAGGGTCAGCTTCTTTCCAAAATTCTATTAAGGTCCTTGCTACACCAGTTAAAGGCTCAAAGACTAAGCTATCTGTAAACTCACCCGTTCCTATACGACTAAGCTTTCCTTTTTCTGTCCTTTCCTTAAGAAAGGAATAGAGGCTTGGTAGCCCATCTTCGATTAAATTTGCCCAAATCCTAAATCCAGGTTTATTAAAGTAGGCTTGAAGAATACAGTAGGAACAACCAAGGGGACAGTTTTCTGCAAAGTGGAAGATAATATATCCACAACATAGATAATTTTTCGTTCCTGGACAATTTTTTACGAAGGCTCCTTTAAAAGGAGTTATAAAGACGACTGTATCATTAACCTGACTTTCGCTCTCTTGAGACCTCTCAGCATTTAAGCTATAAATTGAGTTTGAATGAACCTTTTTTAGAATGTCATTTGTTAGCTTATAATTCGTTGCTTTTTCATCGACGACTATCTTCAAGGTCTTTTAAAAGTCTTTTAAAGGATTTTAAAGGTAATGTTTAATCAAAATTTCGGCGATTTGAACGGCGTTCGTTGCTGCACCCTTTCTTATATTGTCAGCCACGATCCACATGTTAAGTCCCTTCTCAATGCTTAAATCCTCTCTTATTCTCCCGACAAACACCTCGTCCCTTCCGGCAACGTCAACCTGCATCGGGTAAAGCTTATTCTGAGGCTCATCAAGGACAACAACCCCTGGGGCTTTCCTCAAAATCTCGCGAGCCTCCTCGGCAGTAAGCTTCTTTTCTGTTTCTATGTTTACGCTTTCCGCATGTCCGTAAAAAACAGGGACCCTAACCGTGGTTGCGGAAACTGCTATGCTTGGGTCCTCCATGATCTTTTTTGTCTCCTCAACCATCTTCATTTCTTCTTTAGTGTAGCCGTTTGGTAAAAAGACATCTATATGAGGGATGCAGTTAAAGGCAATCCTTTGAGGAAGGTGCTTTGGAAGAGGCATGGGGCTACCTTCACACCAAGCCTTAGTCTGCTCCATAAGCTCAAAAATAGCCTTCTGCCCAGCACCTGAAACAGATTGATAGGTTGAAACAACAATCCTTTTTATCCTCGCCACGTCATGAAGGGGCTTTAAGACAACGACCATCTGAATGGTGGAGCAGTTAGGATTAGCTATGATGCCTTTTTTAGTATAACCAGCCACCGCATGAGGGTTGACCTCAGGAACAACAAGAGGCACATCCGGGTCCATCCTCCAGGCGCTTGAGTTGTCTATTACTACGGCACCGTCTCTCACAAAGAGCGGAGCAAAGTCAAGGCTTCTTTGACCCCCTGCCGAAAAAAGAGCAATATCAATGCCTTTAAAACTCTTTGCTTCTTCCAGTGCTTCCACAGGGATCTGCTCTCCTTTAAAGGGGAGCAGCACACCCTTTGACCTTGTTGAAGCAAATAGGCGTAACTCCTTAATAGGGAAATTCCTCTCTTCAAGGACAGTTAGCATCATCCTTCCAACTGCACCCGTTGCCCCAACCACAGCGACTGAATACTCCTTCATTGCCTCCTCCATTTTCGTGATATTTAAGCTATTAAAAATTAACATAAAAAAGGGGAAAAAACAATAAAAGCCGGGATGAGAATTTATCCCGGCTTATGGGTATGGGTCTAAATTTTTTAGACCTTTTTATGCTTTTGTTTTTAAAAAAATTCCATTTAATTCATGAATTCTTTGAGCAACCTCTAAAAGTTCCTGTGGAGGGATCTGTTTGATCACTTCATTGGTTCGTTTGTCTATGACCTGAACAACTACCTGCCCTACATCTTTGTTGTAAACAAGTTTAGTTTCAAGGTTAAATAAAGATAGAAACTGGTTGAGTGCCTTTGAAAGTTCTTTAAGGTCCTCCTGGCTCGGTTTTAGTTGATCTTTTAAAGGGGGATGAACCTGAGGTTTTTCTGCCCTTTGTGTAGGTTCTTTTTGTTGAATTTGTTGAGCCTGAATCCCGGGATCTAATACCACATTTTTTTGTAGCTCTACCTTCATGTTAGTCCCCCTTGCTTTAGGGTTAAATATTATCTCTTTTCTGTTTTCGGCTATTTTTAAAGAAACTTAAATCTTCCTCCAGACATAAAGAGTGACTACGCCCAAGGTTAAACTTTTGGTAAAAACCTCGGAAAAACCCGCCTTTCTTTGCATTTCTTTAATTGTTTCCACCTCCGGAAAGTTTTCTATGGATTCAGCAAGATACCTGTAAGCTTGGTAGTCACCTGTAAGCAGGCCACCGATCAAGGGGATGATGTGCTTTAAATAAAAAAAATAGATCTTCCGTATGATAGGAATTTTAGGCTTTGAAAATTCTAAGATTGCAAGAAGTCCGTTCTTTTTTAAGACCCTATGCATCTCCTGTAGAGCCTTATCTCGGTTGACCAAATTCCTAAAACCAAAGGCAATGGTTATGGCTCCAAAGATTTCATCCTTAAAAGGGAGCTCCTCCGCATCCCCACAAACTGGATAGACAAAAGAAAGCTCAGGCTTTTTTTTAGTTAAGCCAAACCTTAACATCTCCCGGCTTAGGTCTAATGCAAAGGCTTTGCGCTTTTTTCTTTTCAAAAGCTCTAAGGTCATGGTATAGGGTCCACAGCAGAGGTCAAGGATGGGAGAATCAACCTCATCTATTGCCTTAGAGACTTCCTTTCTCCAGCCCTTGTCTTGCCAAAAACTACAAATGCTGTTTGCTAAATCATAATACCGAGTGATCCTTCCAAACTTATCCTTCATAAAATTTTTATGAGCTGTGCTTTTATCCATGATCATAAGCTTACAAACTTAAGAACAGGGATTTCTGGAATCAACCCCATATCAAGCAGGTTTTGACAAAAATAAAGGAAAGCCCTCTGCTTTAGTCCTGAAAAATCAAATTCAAGATGATGAAGATAATCGAGGAGGAAATTTTTATCTAAAAAAGAGGAATATCCTTCGAGAAGGAGAGAAAGGTCAGCTAAGGCTTTAGCTCGGCTTAGGTATAAGTTTTCAGCAAGGGTCTTTAATTCTTTTTTATAAAAGTCAACAATGTCCTTTCTTACTAAAAGAAGGGCAAAAACAAAGGGATATCCTGTTTTTTCAAGCCAAAATTGGGCAAGGTCTGTCACAAAAGGAAATTCTTCCTTATAAAGTAGCTCAAGGGCTTCATTTCCTATAGCTAAATATCCATCAAATCTCTCCATATGGGCTTGAGCTTCATCATTTTTTAATTCACTTAGAGATAAATTTAACTTTACATAAATCGGTTTGATACCTATCATCCTTTCAAGAACAAGACGAAGGAGGGCAAAGGAAGTCTCTGTTTCTGGTGATATGCCGATAGACCTTTCTGAAAGGTGTGATATTGGCACCCTATGGAAAAGGCAAACGCTTTTTACTTTACCAACTGC
>CAZJUD010000068.1:0-6093 GCA_964549125.1 uncultured Caldimicrobium sp. | reverse complement strand
AAGGATTTTTCGGACAACCTCTGAAATGCCTTGTTTTAATCCATCATGTTTAGTAAAATTCATAAACATAATCCTACGAAGGGAGGATTTATGTCCTGGAAAAAAATTGGTATTGCGGATTTAGCCTTTCCTTATAATTTTCAAATGGGGACAAAGGACATAGCTCCTCAAGAGGTTTTTCCTCATCAAGGTCGTGTTGAAAAGGCCTTTAATCTTGCTTTGGGGCTTGATGATGAAGGGTACAATGTTTATGTCTGTGGAATTCCGGGAGTTGGACGGACAACGTATACCCTTCGCAAGATAAAGGAGGTTGCAGAGAATAAACCAACCCCTCATGATGTATGCTATGTAAGCAACTTTGATGACCCGGTTAGACCCATAGCCCTAATCTTTCCTTCCGGGAAAGGTAAAAGGTTTGTGGAGTTAATAGAAAACGCCCTTGAGTTTTTGAAAAGAGAGACCTTTAGAGCCTTTGAAGGTAAAGAATATGAAGAGGAGATCGCCAACATTACCAAAAGCATCGATAAAAAGAAAGAGGAGGTTATCCAAGAGCTTACTGAAAGGGCAAAAGAGCATAATTTGATGGTGCTTTTTAGTCCTCAAGGTGTGCGGTTGCTCCCCCTTTTTCGCATTGAAACTCCCGTTTCAGAAGAAGAGCTTCTTAAAGACCCGAGGATAAGGGCAGAGTATCAGAAGAACATCCAAGAGTTTGAGCCCATCATGCGAGAATACATGCGAAGGTTAAGGGATTTAGATGCCGAGTTTGGAGACGCTCTTATCAACCTTAGAAACAAAATTGCAGAAGATCTGATAAATCGCGCCCTGCAGGATCTTTTTGAGGAGTTTAAAGATCACAATGAAGTGATCAACTTTTTAGGCTCCTTAAAAAAGGAACTTGTAAAAAACATCCATCTCTTTATTGAATGGGAAAAGGCTAAAGGAAACCTGATGGCTCAGTCTGGGATAAACAGAGCTCTTAACATTTTTAGAGCAAACCTTTTAGTGGACAATTCAGAGTTAAAGGGGGCTCCTGTTGTTTATGAAAAAGTTCCTACTCTTAAAGGTCTTTTCGGTCAGATTAACTACAGGGCTGAGATGGGCATTCTTTATGCTGACCATTTAAGCTTAACTCCAGGGAGTCTTCATAAAGCTAACGGTGGATACTTAATCTTAGACCTGTGGGAAGTCTTAAAAAATCCTGCTCTTTATTTTTTGCTTAAACGCACTATAAAGCACGGAAAACTTTTTATTATGGGTGGTATGATGGAAGAGATACCTGTACCTCATGTGGGTTTATCCCCTGAACCTATTCCTTTTTCAGCTAAGGTTTTCCTTATAGGCGACCCCTATCTGTATTATCTGCTGACTAACTATGATGAAGAGTTCTCAGAGCTTTTTAAGATTAAGGCTGAATTTGACGCCAACATACCTGTTGACGATGATTTTCTTTCAGTCTTCCCCAACATCGTTAAGAAGATAATAGTCGACAAAAAGTTAAAGGATTTAACATCCGAGGCTTTAACTGAGGTTTTGAAATTTTCCGTCTATGAAGCTGGGAATTTAAGGAAGGCACGGTTAAACTTTGCAGACCTTACTACGCTCCTTCAGGAGGCAAATGCTTACGCTGAGGGTGATCTTATCGAAGCATCCCATATCAAGAGAGCTATCAGAGAAAAAATCTACCGTCTAAACCTTATCGAAGAAAAGATCTTAGAACTCATAAAGAATGGAAAGATAATAATCTCCGTCGAGGGAAGCAGAATAGGTCAGATAAACGGACTTAGTGTCCTATCCCTTGGTGATTATTCCTTTGGTAAGCCAAGCAGAATTACTGCAACTGTGTATCCAGGAAGTAAAGGTGTAGTGAATATAGAAAGAGAAATCGACCTTAGCGGTCCTATTCATTCTAAAGGGGTATACATCTTATCCTCCTACCTTTTTCATAAGTACAGCGGAGACTTTCCCTTACAGCTCTCAGCTAACCTTACCTTTGAGCAGGGCTATGAGTTTGTGGAGGGGGACAGCGCCTCAGCTGCCGAGCTCTTAGCGCTTCTTTCAGCCATAGCTAAGGTTCCACTAAGGCAGGATTTGGCTATAACCGGGTCTATTGACCAGTTTGGTAACATTCAGCCTGTGGGAGGGATAAAAGAAAAGGTTGAGGGTTTTTTTAAGGTTTGTAAACTCACCAAGATAACAGGCAAACAAGGAGTTATTCTACCTGTTCAAAATTACGATGAGGTACTGCTTGATGATGAGGTCCTTTCCGCCATTGAAAAGGGGACTTTTCATCTCTACCAAATTGAGCATATAGATGATGCTATAGAGCTTCTAACAGGAATGAAACCAGAAAAATTTCATAAAAAAGTTAAACAGAACTTAAAAACATTCTATGAAATCACTAAGGAAATAGAAAAAAAGAAAACCAAAACTAAGAAAGGAAAGAAAAAGGAAAAATAAGGTTTATAGTTTTTGGGTTGTTGACACTTGGGTTTGAGGCTTTCGCAAGACCCTTTTATCTCCCAATCTAAGGGTAATCTTTTCTTTATCAAGGTATTCTAAAAGGGGTATAAGGTATTTTCTGGTTAAATTACCCCCAAATAGGTCCCTAAAAGCAGAGATAGTTAACTCTTTGTGCTTCTGAAAGTAATCAAGAACTTTTCTTTTTACTTCCTCTAAGATATCACGATGATAGACTAATTTCTCAGTTACAGGAATAAGAACATTTTCTCTCTGCAGTAGCTTAAAAAGCTCCTTAGCTACATGATACTTATCACCAAACTCAAGTAAAACCTCTTCGGCATCCCTTGGGGTAAGCCCCTCCTTTAGGAAAGTCCTTTCAACCCCTTTCTTAAGCTCCTCCAATTCATTAGATTTTAAATTACGATACTGCGGTAAAAGATATAAATCCTTATCTTTATAGAGCTTTTGCTCTTCTAAGAGTTCATAGAGGACTCTTTCATAAAGCAAGTGATTTGGTTCATCAGAAAGTCTGCTCTTAAGAGCTTCTTTACTTAAGCCCGGAGATAGGGGGTTAGATTGATGAAACTTTTCTAACCTCATCAGAATTTCTTCTTTTAACTTCTCTAAGGCTGACTTAGCAAATAGATATTTTGTCTCACCTTCGGGGATGATAATCACTTTTTCCTTTATACTTTTTATTATGTCTTCAAGCTCTTGACCATAGATGGATAAGGAATAGCTTAAATCTTCTATCTTTAAACCCCTTCTTCCTTTATTTTTGATTAAATAGTAAGCTATTTCCGCTAAGTTTGTTTGAGCTAAAAACTTAAGTTCATCCCTTTCCCAGGGCTTTGTGCGCTTTCTTCTTGCGGTAACAGGAAGAAGAATTCTTCCACCAGCCACCGTCTCATTCGTCCCAGGTCTTCTAAGGATAAATCTGTCCTCTCTAAAACAGACTATGGGTTTGCTAACAAATAATTGAGCAACATCCCTCTCATTTGCTGGCAGCTCATTTCTTACAACCAAGATGAGTTTAGCTAAAACCTCTGAAGTTCCAATGTAAAGTAGAAGGTTTTCGAAATTTTTAAGAGGTTTGCTTAATTTTCTGACCGTTTTTACCTCTACATCAAGCCATTGGGTTGGCTTTAATACACCAGGAAGAGAGACTACATTTCCTCTCTCAACCTCATCCTTCGAGACGTTGAGGAGGTTTAAGGCTGTACGCATTCCAGCATAAGCCTTGTCGACGGGTTTTCCATGTACCTGAATGCCTCTCACCTTGGTTAAAATACCCTGGGGATAAATCATCACTTCATCGCCCACAGCAACTTGCCCTGAAATTGCCGTTCCTCTTACTACCGTGCCATGCCCTTTTACGGTAAATACTCCATCAATGGGGAGCCTAAAAGGCTTGTGAATCGGTTTTTCTTTTACCTTTTTTGCCTTTTCATCAAGGACTTTTATTATGTATTCCTTGCCTTGGAGGGTAACCGCTGAAAAGGGAATGATAGGAGCCCCCTCAAGGAAAGTTCCTTTAAGGAATTCTCTGATATCTTCGGTAACAAGCTCCAAAAACTCATCATCCACTAAATCTACTTTTGTCAAGACGACGAAACCATCTTTAATCCCAAGTAGCTCGCAGATTTCTAAGTGTTCAACAGTTTGAGGCATAACTCCTTCATCAGCGGCAATTACAAGCATAACAAGGTCTACTCCACCTGCTCCGATAACCATGTTGTGAATAAACCGTTCATGACCAGGTACATCAACGATACCAGCAAGGATACCTGAGGGAAGAAGAAGATGAGCAAAGCCAAGGTCTATAGTGATCCCTCTTTCTTTTTCTTCCTTCAGTCTATCAGGGTCGATTCCGGTTAAGACTTTTATAAGAGTTGATTTTCCGTGGTCTACATGACCTGCCGTCCCAACTATTACGCTCTTTTGCGGTAAACCTTTCATATCTTTTTTAAGCACTAAACAAGATTTTCAAAATGGGCAAAGGATTGATAAAGAGAAAACACCATTTTTAGAAGGGAAAGTCTGTTTGAGCGAATTCTTTCATCCTCAACCATGACGAAGACTTTATCGAAAAATTCTTCAATAAATTGTTTTAGCTTGAGCAGGAGGAAAAGCGCATCCTCGTAGTCTTTACTTTTAAGCTTTGAAAAATAAACCTCTTCAATCTCCTTACAAGCTTCAAACAGGTTCTTTTCTGAGGTTAGCTCAAAAAAGGCAGGATTGGTTAAAGGGAGCTTATCTAAGTCCTGATTTTTCAAGATGGCGTAAACCCTCTTAAAAGGGACTAAGAGGTCTTCAAGCTCTTTACTTTGAAAAAGCTTAGAAATTGCCCTTAAGCGTAAAAATTGATCGTAGGGATTAAGATTTAGCTTTATAACAGAGTTGACCTGCCCTTTAGGATAGCCAAGATAGAGAAACTCACTTTCAAGGCGCTTTCTAAAAAACTCAAGGGTTTCCTCTTTTGTCGCTTGATTTTTAAGGTAGCCTTGGCGTAAAATAAGGTCACAAGCCTTTTCAAATACAGGTTCAAGCTCAAGGTCAAGCTGTTTCCCAAGTATTATTTTTATTACCCCGTAAGCTGCCCTTCTTAAACCATAAGGGTCGCTCTCTCCAGTAGGCTTTTCGTTTACCCCAATTAGAGCGGTAATATGGTCAATTTTGTCGCAAATGGAAAGGATTGTGCCAACTATCGTCTCTGGTAGCCTTTCATCGTTTGGATTGGGAAGATACTGTTCTTCAATAGCCTTCGCTACAACCTCATCTCCAAACTGATGTAGATAGTAATACTTTCCCATGATACCTTGAAGAGTTGGAAATTCTTTTACCACCTCCGAGGCGAGATCAGCCTTGGCGTAATGGCTTGCCTTTTTGACCCTTTCTAACTCCTTTACTATGCCCAGTTTTTCAGCAACGAAGACAGAAAGGTGTTTGAGCCTTTCTGTTTTTTCGTATAGAGTTCCACACCTAACATGGTAAACAATACCCTTTAAGTTTGTGACCCATTGGTCTAAGGATTGCTTTAAGTCCCGCTCGTAATAAAAGAGCGCATCCTCTAAACGGGCTTTGGCTACTCTTTCATGCCCAGCAATAAGGAGCCTTTCATCCCGCACGCGGTTGTTGTTTACTGCCACAAAATGGTTAAGAAGTTTTCCCTTTTCATCTCTTAGTAGAAAGTATCTCTGGTGTTCTTGAAGAGCAGTTTTAGTTAGCTCTTCGGGCATCCTCAAAAATTTTTCATCAAAGGTGCCAAGCGTAGGGAAGGGATACTCTACAAGGTTTGCGTTCTCTTGAAGAAGATGGGGTTCGACCTCAGGGTTACCTTTCCCTTGGGTAATTCGCCTAATTTCTTTCTCGGTTAGTCTTTCCCTTTCCTCAGGGTCAACGATTACCCAGTGTTCCATAAGGAGCTTCGCATATTCATTAAAATCAGCGCTCCTAAGCTTAATTTTGTTTGCCCCTAAGTATCTATGCCCGTAGGTGTAATTCACACTTTTTAAGCCTGCTATTTCAAGAGGAATAATATCTTCTCCAAAAAGGCAAAGAATAGAACGAATCGGCCGAGCAAAAGGGAACCGGACATCTCCCCAAAGCATTTTCTTTGGGAAAGGAATCTCT
>CAZJUD010000067.1:0-8554 GCA_964549125.1 uncultured Caldimicrobium sp. | reverse complement strand
CCTTAAGTTTTTTTAGCATTAAAACATTAAAATAAGAGATGGGATGAAATATTTCCTTGATTTGGGTCAAAAAATAAACTTTGAAGTTTTATATCAATTTAGTTTACCTGTTTGAGCGTCTTTCTATACTTTGGGGGGACAGTTTCTTTAAATTGAGTGAAATGAACAACTCCGTTTTCGTCGACGTATTTGTAAATAGGTTTAGTTGAAAAATTAGGCGTTGATTGGGATTGGAGCGAAGAATTGCTGGCTCCAGAGTGAGAAGTCATCCCTTCACTCTTCACATAAGGTTTTATAGCCTCAAGCTTCTTTTGCCCTATACCAGGAACCTCAAGAAGCTCTTCTACCCTTTTAAAACCTCCCTTTTTCTCCCGTAGCTCGATTATTTTCTGAGCAGTTGCTGGTCCTATACCTGGAAGCTTTTCAAGCTCCTCTTTTGAAGCTCTGTTAAGGTCTATAAGATTTTGAGAAAAAGTTGAATTAGCTATTAAGCTAAAGCAAAGATATACAAATAGAATTTTGATTAGATTAGAAATCCCAAACATAAAATAAACGAAAGGGGGCAGAGCCCCCAAATTAGCTTTTTACACACAACCTGTTGGTTTGGGAAGACCTGCCATCTTACAGGCACCCTTACCAGGACCTGAGGGGAAAAGTTCGTAAATCTTTTTGAGAGGATAGCCGGTAACCTTGGAAAGAATCCTTACCATAGGAGCAACACCGTTTTTCCTGTAGTAATCCTGAAGGACGTTGATTACCTTCCAGTGCTCCTCGGTAAGCTCCTGAATTCCTTCCAGTTCCTTAACGTATTCTACCCATTCTTTGCACCAAGCATCCAAACCTCCCTGGAGAAATCCGTCCTCATCAACTTCAAAGACCTTCCCTTTGTACTCAACTGTTGGCATAATCCCACCTCCTTATTTTATTGGTTTAATTTTTCTTTTAAGGTTTAAATAGTATTCAAGTTTATTTTTTTGTCAAGTCCTTGAGAACGGCAACTTCATCGCAATCAGGAAACTTGCTGCACCTGATACAATCAGCCCAAACCTTTTGAGGGAGCTCATTTTTAGGAATCTCCCTAAACTCTAAATTTTTAAAAAACTCAGGTGTGTTGGTTAGAGCGAATACCCGGTCTATCCCAAGGTCTTCAGCCTCCTTTAAACAAGCAAGGACCAATTCTTTCCCGATCCCCTGCTTTTGGTATTCCTCGGCAACAGCCAATGACCTAATCTCTGCCAAATCCTCCCAAAGAATATGCAAAGCACAAACCCCAACGATTAAATCCTTTTCCTCGTACACAAAAAATTCGCGCACCTTTTCATAAAGCTCAGAAAGAGGTCTTGGAACAAGGTCCCCTTTTTTAGCAAAGTAAAGAATAAGCTTGTAAATATACTTTACATCAGAGAGTTTAGCCTTGCGAACCTTCCCCAACCTTACTTTACCTCAACCACAAAGGGCTTAACGCCAAGGGTCGATTCAATCTTAGTAAGGTACTGCTCGGCCTTTTCACGAGTGTCAAACCTTCCCACTAAAACCTTGTATATAGTTTTCCCATCCTGGGTGCTTTCTTTGATAAGGGCCTTAAACCCCATCTTTTCAACCTCTGCCTTTACCTTTTCAGCTGACTCTTTCTTAGAGTAGGCACCAACCTGCAAGGCATAGAATGGCATACCCTCTTGGTGAGGCTGAGGCTTTACCTTCTCCTGGGGATGGACCTTAGCAGTTTTTACTGGTTCAGTCTTTGCTCTTTCAGTCTTTGGCTCAGGTTTTGGCTTGGGCTTTGCTTCAGCCTTGATCTGTGAAGCTACCTGCTTCGGCGTTGTTTGATTTGCCTCGTGGGTTTGCTTGGTTGGTTTAGTCTGATTAGTTTGAGGGGTTTCATTTCCAGAATAAGAAACCTTCTTTACCTCAAGGTTCTCAGGAGCTGGAGATTGTTGGGGCTCAAGCTTTACAGTCTCAACAGAGGGCTTCTCTCCGACCTTTGTCCCAATCCAAACTCCAAGGATAAAGGTCCAAATCAATAGACAAAGGGCAAAAAGGACAACAAAAACCAAGCCAAGCTTGCTTACTTCAAACTTAAATTTTTTTTCACCATCCATGACTCTCCCCCCCCTTTTTAATTTTACATTTTCTCTGGGGCTGAAACCCCAAGAAGGTCTAATCCCTGTTTCAACACCCTCCTTAGCCCTTCACAGAGGGCTAATCTTGCCTGCGTTAGCTCTTCATCATCCTGAATAATCCTATACTTTGTGTAATAATCATGAAAAGCAGAGGCTAAATCCATAAGATAATAAGTAATTTTATAAGGTGCAAGTTGAAGAATAGAGCTCTCTAAGACATCGTCAAAGTGATCTATTAGCTTTAAAAGCTTCAATTCTTCTTTTTCTTGTAAGAAGGCTAAATTAGCCTCAAGAATGTTTGGCTTTATACCCTTCTCCTCAGCCTTTGCAAAGACGCTACATATCCTCGCATGGGCATACTGAACATAGTATACTGGGTTCTCTTGAGATTGTTTTTTTGTTAGCTCAACGTCAAAATCGAGGGGGGAATCGCTTGATCGGGAAAGGAATATGAACCTTACCGCATCGGTTCCCACCTCAGAGATAAGCTCCTTTAGCTCTACAAACTCACCCCGCCTTGTGGACATACTTTTAAGCTCCTTCCCTTCAAGCAGGTTTACCATTTGAATGAGGATGATCCTTAGCTTTTCCTCCGGGACCCCCAGGGCTTTCATCGCAGCCTTTAGCCTTGGCACATAACCATGATGGTCTGCCCCCCAGAGATTGATGCAAAGGTCAAAGCCCCTCTCAAAAAACTTCTCATAGTGATAGGCTATGTCGCTTGCAAAATAGGTATAGTCACCGGTGCTTTTCCTCAACACCCTATCCTTCTCATCCCCAAAATCCTTTGCCCTAAACCAGAGGGCAGAATCCTTCTCATAAGTTAAACCCCTCTCTTCGAGAAGCTTAAAAACCCTCGCCACTACCCCTCTTTCAAAAAGGGTGCGCTCAGAATACCAGCTATCAAATGAGACCCGAAAGGTCTCTAAATCCCTTCTAATATCCTCAAGAATGACCTCTATTGCAAGGTCCCGACATAAAGCGATAGCCTCATCCTCAGACAAACTAAGAAGATTCGGATACTTCTCTAAAGCAAGCTTAGCAATGTCATAGATGTAGGCTCCCTGATAGCCATCTTCAGGGAATTCGATTTTTTCACCTGTTAACTCCTTTGCTCGAAGGTAAACGGACTTACCCAGGGTGTTCATCTGCGTCCCCTGGTCGTTTATGTAGTATTCCTTGACAACGGAGAAGCCTCCTTGAGCCAAGATGCGAGCTATGGAGTCTCCATAGGCTGCCCCTCTTCCGTGACCAATGTGAAGAGGACCGGTTGGATTTGCCGAAACAAACTCCACTAAAACCCTCTGCCCCTTTCCTAAATCAAGCTTAAAAAATTCATCCCCCTTCTCTAATAGGTTTCTTAGATTTTTCCGATAAAAATCTTCGGCGATCCAAAAATTGATAAAGCCCGGTCCTGCTATCTCAAGCTTGCTAAAATAATCCTCTTTACTAAGCCTATTCACAAAGTTTTGAGCTATTTCCCTTGGGTTCTTGCCAACTTTCCCTTTTAGAACCAGGGCTACATTAGTAGAATAATCACCAAAGGCTTCATTTTTCGGAACTTCTACCTCAAAGGGAGTATCTTTGTGCTCTGGATAAAGGCTCTCTAAGACCTCTTTAACCTTGCTCCTTATGACCCTTTTTATCATCTTCTGCCTCTTTCAAAAGAGTTAAGTCTGGTGAAAAATCTGGACACTTTATGGGTTTGGTGTTGTCAAACTGAAACTTTTTTAAGCAAAACTCCCGCCAAGCGCACCTTGCACAAAGAACAATCTCCTGAGATGCTTTTGAAGGCTCACTCTGGGAAGGCATCACACTCAATTATAACCTTTGCTTTAAGAAAATCTATAGAGACGATCCTTCCTTTAATCCGCCGTGGTGGCTCAAAAAAGGTTTTAAACACGATTTCCTCTCCCTGAACTTCAAGCTGCGTAATATCCTTTATCCATTCCTTTTCCTCACCCTTGCATCTTAGCCAAATCTTTGCTTGACACATAAACCAACTCCTTATCCTTTGCTGAGTTTACCCTTTTAACAAACTTTACCCTTTTAACAAACTCTAAGATAAAAGATTTGTCAAGTCGGTTAAAAAGGGTTTCTATTCTTTGGTCCTTCGTTAAAGAAAGGACATCTTTCAAAAAGGATTGAGGCACAGGACAGAATATATCCTCGCTTTCTCCCGTTGCTGGATGGGGAAAGCTTAAAAACAAAGAGTGAAGAAGGATTCGCCCCCCAAGGTTGACCTTTGATCCATAAAGCTTATCCCCTATGATAGGTGCCCCTCTCCGACTGGTTGCTACCCTTAACTGATGTTTTCTTCCTGTGATGGGAAAGAGTAAAAGCAAGCTGTATTTTTCTGTTGAATAAAGGCTCTCAAAGTAGGTCAAAGCCCTCTTTGTAGATGGGGCTTCTTTATCAAAGGCTATAACCTTTTGCAATCTTTCCTCATGCTTTAGATAATCTATCAGAAAACCCCCTCCTATAAATTTCCCCTCTACCATAGCAAGATAAACTTTAGCGAAATCTCCCTTTTGCATAGCCTGAAAGAGTTTGCTTGCCGATTTGCTTCTTTTTGCAAAAAGGACTACTCCGGAGACGGGTTTGTCAAGCCTATGGACAACGGCAAGAAACACATTACCAGGCTTTTTATCCCGTATCTTAATATGCTCCTTAAGCTGAAGGAATAAAGATTCGTGAACCTTCTTTGCACCCTGAACGACAAGGGATGGTGGTTTATATACCGCTAAGATGTACTTATCTTCCTTGAGGATTTTCCAGCTGTCTTTCAAGGACATCCCTTCTTTTAATACCCTCTAACTGAGGCTTCTTTTGAAAGAAATCTTCGCTAATTCCAAAGAATTTAAAAACAAAACGGAAAATCCCCTTACCCATGCTTGCAGGATGAAGGGGAACGATAACCGGATTGTCATAGGTGCCGACTACCTCAAGAGGAAGATAGACAAGCATCCTTTCCTTTCCAAGAAGCAGTCTACTTAAATAAGGAATATGCTCTATGATAACATCAACCGTCTTGAAGGGTGAAACAAGGAAGGTTAAAGATAAGCCTTTGTCCTTAAGGTTGACATAACCTGAGCTAAACATCCTGAAGCCTTGAGCGGACATAAAAAATTCATCAACCAAAAGATAGGAATTTGAAGCCTTAAGAGCTAAGGTAAGCTCATCAAGGGGTAAAAGATTTCTCTCAAGGTTTGGGATCTTACCCCTAAATAGGTCTATGGGGCTTAAGAAACCAAGGACTCTCATAAGAAGCGGAGCACGGTACATGTAGCCTTTGGGAGATGTTGCGTAAAGCTCCCCATAGCTATTCTCAATAAGTGATTTTTCCCCATCAAAATAAAAAAAGCCATGAGCCTTAAAGGGTCCTTCGAAGATAATCTTAGGCATCTCGTTCGGATATAGACAAGAAAAGAGGTCCAAAAGGTCTCCCTGCGAGGGGTTTAGCTCCACATATCCATAATGGAAGGCGGTTGTCTTTTCAGCCTCAGCCGTGAAGGAAAGTCCGCAGAAGTTAACCTCCGGAAGCTTAATAGCATAGGTTGTGCCGTTTACTATGCTCAGGTTCCCGTTTAGATGCTCAATAGTATGGTTAGTTGGAAGGATAACCTTGTTAAGACTAAAGGCTATGTTTGCATTGATAGGAGTAGTAAGCTCCATTTTACTTGTCATTTTAATTGTTTTTTGACCATCCTCAGTAGCGTTTAAAGCCTCCTTAAGATAAGACGTTGCCAGGTCTAAGGTCTCACTAAAGACGTTACCATCTACCCATAGGGCATCTTCTTTTGCCATAACCGTTAAACTTCCGTTAAAGTCTAAACCCTCACCTTTTATCCTAAAAGAAGAAATAGATATAGTTGAATTTTCAAGCTTTGCAGTAAGGGTTGCGCTAAGGGGTAAAGGTTCTTTAAAGGTTAGGTCTTTAATAGCAAAGAATGAAGGATGAGGAAAGATGGTTCTGGAGCTTAAAAGTCTATGTAGGGCTTGAAGGGGGTCCCTTTTAAGCCCTTCCCAAGATTTTAGGTCCTTTTCCTCAAGGATTAAGCTTAAATCTGAAGAAAATTTTCCATAGGTCAAAGGCAAGCCCTCAAAAAGAACTAAGGTATCAAGGGCTGAAAGCTCACCTTTAAGGCTTACTTTTAAGCTCTGATCATAAGAAAGGCTAAGGCTTAAGTCGGAGCTACTTCCTTCAAACCTCAAGGATAGACCAAGCCTCTTTGATGCTAAACTATATTGAGCTTTAAGAGAAAGCTTTGCCCCTTCTCCAAGGATGGATAGGTCTGAAGCTATTCTATCTTTATCGAGCTTCACTTCTTCCAATTCCACCTTAGCGGGTAGCTTAAGCTTTACCCTCTGAGGCAGACTTGCAAGGCTTAATATCTTATCATAAAGGCTTGGATTTATCTCTCCAGTCCCACGAAGAACTAATAAAGGTTTTTCCAAAGCATAAGAGCCAGAAAGATTAAACTCGCTATCGTCAACCTTAACCGAGCTTTCATCTAAATAAAGGAGCCCGTTTTTAAAGGAAAGAAAAAGCTCAGGGGAAGAAAGGCTAATCGTTTGATTGCTGATGTTTAAGCTCAAACTAAGCCCCTTTATCCTACCAGAAAAAGAAAGGCTTTGTGAGAGATGGTGGAGAAGTTGCTCCTTGTTTAAGCTTTCAAAAGATAAAGAATTAAGATTTACATCCTTCAAATAAACCTCTTCCAAATCTAAGTCATAGGACTCAAGCTTTTGTTTTATCCCCTCATCCAAGGATAGAAGAGTAAATAAGGTTTCTTTTGGTAGTTTTACCTCAGAGATAGAGAGAGAAAGAAGCTTATTTTTTATCTCAAAAAGCCCTTTTAAATCAAAAGCCTTTCCGTCTTCAAAAAAGAGGTTGACCCCAGAAAAGCTAAGCTTTTCGTTCTTATACTCTATACTTCCCGAGGAAATTTTTATAGGGTTTTTAAGAGGAAGGACAAAAAGGGAAACATCCTTCGGAAAGAGGCTAACCGTTACATCTAAGGATGCGGGAAAGCCAGAGAGGAGAAAAATACCCTCAACATCACCTTTTACTTGGTATTTTTCAATAGAAGAAGCATCCTTACTTAGCCGCAGGGCTAAATCCTTAAGATCCTCTGCAAGCCCAGAAAATTGACTCTTAACCTCAAGCAAAGGCTCCTTACCCGCTAAATCCACAAGAACTTTAGCACCTGCTAATTGAATATTCTCATTGACAACCCCTCTTCCTTCAAACATTAGCTTTGCCTTATGAAAGCTAAGCCTACCCTCTACACCGGTAAAAGAAAGGTGAAGGCCTGGGATTTCAACCTTTCCGTCCTTTACCTCACCGCTTAATTCTATCGAGTTTAGACTAAAAGCTTCATCCCAGTCCTTTCCTCGTGCTTTAAAGGCAAGTTCTCTAAATAAGCCACCCTTTAAGTAGTTTGAGATAGAATTAAAGACCTTCTTTGGGAAAAGTTTGACTAAAATTGGGCTTACGGTTTCGAAATCAAAAGAATCTGCTTTAGCGCTAAGGTCTACCCCCATCTTAGTTGCTACGACCTTAAGCTCTCCCTTAAGCCTTGGATTATGAAAATCAAGGACCGGGAATTCAACCTCCCATCCATCCTTTCCTAAAATTGCTACTCCCTCAAAGTAGCCACAAATGACCCTTTGTCCATCATCAAGCCGAAAAAGGCACGGAGCATCTCCTGAAAAACCAGCATAAACCCTATCTTTTTCTACAGAGATTTGGGCTCGAAGGTTTAGCTTATTCTCCCCAGGGGCAAAGTCTACAAGCTTCAAAGCAGGTTTTAAGTTTAGCTCTTTAACTTCAACCAAACCCTCTCCAAAAAGGCTAAGGTAGTTGAGGTATCCTCTAAGACTTAATTGAGAAAAGAGAGTTCCCTTAGCTTTAAGGTCAAAAAAAAGCTGATCCTCCCTATCAACAAGGTTAAGATTTAGGCCCTTTAGCTCAAAGTTTTTCCCTTTGTATTCTGCAGAAAGATTTCCATCTCTAACAACAAATCGAATGGGTGCTAATTTTTGAAGAAGGGCTTTATAATCAAACTTTGTCTTTTCTTCTTCAAGAACTTCTGGGATGGTTACTTTGATGGTAGGTGAGGTCAGATGAACCTCTTCAGGAAAGTAGGAACCTCGAAAAAGCTTTGACCAATCAAAATCAATCTTTGCCTTTGGTAAGTATAAAAAAAAGTTTGGATCCTCAAGCTTAAAATCCTGAAACTTAAAATGCAACTTGATCAAATCAACGGAGAGATGATGATATTCTACCTTTATTTGATGATTGCTCTGGAGGTAGTTTTTTAGCTTTCCTTTAAAAAAAGGATGATTGAGGAAAAAAGTGAGGTTTAAGGTAAAAAGGCCTACTAAAAAAAGGAAAAACAGAAAAAGAAGAGCAAAATAAAGCAAAAAGC
>CAZJUD010000066.1:0-5757 GCA_964549125.1 uncultured Caldimicrobium sp. | reverse complement strand
ATCGCCCTCAGGGCTTCGGCTCAGGGCGACAGAAAAAGAGGCCTCAGGGCGACAGAGAAGGGGGCCTCAGGGCGACAAAAAGTAGGTGGCCTCAGGATGAATGGAGGGGAAAGAATTTTTTTCCAGGTGCCTTAGATTGGTGGTTGAATTCATTGGGATGTGTTTTATAATTATTCTGAAAAAAGAAAAAAGCTAAACAAGGAGGGAAACTATGCTACATCATGAGATGGAAACTGCTTTAAATGAGCAGTTGAAGTGGGAAATCTACTCTGGTTATCTCTATTTAGCTATGTCTGCCTACTTTGAGGACTTGGGTTTAATGGGCTTTGCACATTGGATGAAGGCTCAGACTGCGGAAGAGTTCATGCATGCCATGAAGTTTTACAAGTTTATCTTTGAGAGGGACGGAAGGGTCATTCTTCAAGAAATCCCTGCTCCACCTAAGGAATGGCAAAGTCCAGAAGATGTCTTTGCCTACGCTTACAAGCACGAGCAGGAGGTTACCTCAAGGATAAACAAGCTTATGACCTTAGCGAGAAAGTTCGAGGATTATGCAACTGAGAGCTTCTTGCAATGGTTTGTTGATGAACAGGTAGAAGAGGAGGCATCCTTTAAAGCCATACTTAATAAGCTTAGGCTTATAAAAAACGACCCCCAAGCCCTTTTTTACCTTGATAACGAGCTTGCCCAAAGACCACTTGACCTAAACCTGCTTATGACCCAAGTTTAATTCCTTATCCTTTAGCCTTCCTCTAAGTGTTATGCCCCCTCCTTGTTGGGGGCTTTTAAATTAGCTAAAAACCTTCTTCAACAACCCTTCAGGTTTTAAATTTTCTTCTTCGTGGTATAATTATTTTTGGTGACAGTCTATGTTTAAAGAAAATGATCTTGTTGTCTATCCAGGCTGTGGTATCGGCAAAATAATTCGGATTGAAGAAAAGGAGATTGCCGGCACGAAGGTCCTAAGCTACGTCTGTAAACTCCTTGATAGGAATACTGAATTCATCATTCCTGCACATTCGGTTAAGAAGATCAAGCTTCGACCGATCATCTCGGAAAGCTCAGTCCCACAAGTTTTGAAAATTTTGCAGGAACCGAAGAAGGTATGTTTCAACGGCTCCTGGAATAAACGCTACAAGGAATACACCGAAAGATTAAAGTCTGGGGACATTTTTGAGCTTGCAAGCCTCCTTCGAGAATTGTATGAAATATCAAAAAAGAAGCCCTTATCCTTTGGCGAGCGCAAGCTCTTTGAGCAGGCAAAAAATCTCTTGATTACCGAAATTTCCTTAGCTACTGGAAGGTCAGATAAGGAGTTAGAAAAGGAAGTTGACGAACTTTTGAAGACCTAAGGCTATGAAGCTTAGTAAGTTTAGAGCTCTGTTTGTCTCGGCAACGACCATCATTGGAGTCATAATCTTCTATCTTTATTTCAAAGACCGTGGATGGTGGATGGTTTTAGCTGGTGGTGGCCTTGGGCTTTTGCTTGGTATTGGGACGCTTTATCTTGAAGGTATCTTTAAAAAGATAGCGCCTGTCAAGTTGATAGGAGGCGCTATCGGGCTTGCCCTTGGGCTTTTCCTTGCAAGGCTGATCTCAAATTTTTTTGAGATTTTTACTCAAGGCGTATGGCAGGTCTTTCTCTATACCATGAGCGCCCTTGGGCTTGGTTATCTTGGAACAGTTATTGGTGGTAAAACCTTAGCGGAACTTCCGATCGTTGATTTCTTTGAAAAACTGAGCGAGAGGCTTTTAGCCAAGGTCTCCTTTGGTAGCAAATCCCCTAAAACAAAGCCAAAGAGGAACGTTAAGGTGATAGACACAAGTGCTATCATCGATGGTAGGATTGTGGAGGTCGCCAAAACCGGCTGGCTTGATGGGGTTGTCTTTGTGCCTCGGTTTGTAGTAGAAGAAATTCAAACCCTTTCAGATAGCACAGACCCAACCAAAAGAGCAAGAGGTAAACGAGCTTTAGAACTTTTGCAAGAATTAAAAGAGGTGTTGAAAAGTGATTTTCGTATCATAGACCAGGATTATAAAAACCTCCCGACGGATGAGAAGTTGATAAAGCTCTGCGTTGAGCTTCAAGCAAAGCTAATAACCACAGATTATAACTTAAATCAGGTGTGTAAGCTTTACGATGTTGAGGTTTTGAACGTTAACGAGCTTTTCCTTGCCCTTCGCACGCCTATAAAACCGGGCGACCAAATAACCATCCAGATAGTAAAGGAGGGGAAAGAAAAGGACCAAGGGGTGGGATATCTCGACGATGGCACGATGGTTGTCGTGGAACAGGGGAGAAAATTCATCGGTAAAGAGCTTGAGGTTGTAGTAGCCCATCTCCTTCATACTCCTTCAGGTAGGATTGTCTTTGCCCAGCCTAAGAATTGATGGAAAGAAGCCTTCTTAAAATCTCCCTTCCCTCTTCAACTGTTAAAGGAAGTCTGTTTAGCCCATCCCTTTCCCAAAAAGGTAAAAAGGTTTCGCTAACCAAAGGATGCCTTAAGTAAACTTTCTCAAGAGATTGGGGTTTCCCGAAAATTTCTTCTGGAGGTCCAAGGAAGAAGACCCTGCCCTCAGAGAGGATTAACACCCTGTCTGCGATTTCTGGAACGATATCTACTTGATGGGTGGCGATGACTAAGGTTATGTTTCTCTCGTCTCGAAGCCTCTTTAAGAGCCCTAAGAATCTTCTTTCCCTTACTGGGTCAAGCCCAAGCGTTGGTTCATCAAGGAGAAGAATCTCGTGTCCCATGGCGAGAAGACCAGCAAGGGCAACCCTTTTTTTCTGCCCAAATGAAAGCTTAGAGATAGACCGCTCCTCAAAGCCTGACAACTCAACAAGCTCAAGGGCCTCAATGCACCTTTTTCGCACCTCCTCCTCAGCAAACCCCATGTTCCTTGGACCAAAAGCAACATCTTCAAACACAGTGGGAGCAAAAAGTTGCTCATCCGGGTTCTGAAAAAGAAGCCCCATCTTGCTGTAGATTTCCCTGGGTTTAAGCTTTCTTATGTCCTTCCCGTCAAGGAAGACCTCACCTTGATAATTCTTCAAAAGCCCATCCATAAGCTTTAAAAGAGTAGTCTTTCCTGCACCGCTTGCCCCAAGGATGACCAAACACTCCCCAGCCTTAACTTCAAACTCTATATTCTGAAGTAAAGGTGCATCTCCTGAATAGCTAAAACTTTTTAACCTTACAACCAACCTTGAAGGACGAGAAAAATAGTAAACCATACTACCATCATACCAGAAAGGCAGACAATTTCCAGTGGACGGACCTCGGTCTTTTTTTGAAAAAGATTTTTGAAATCATACCCTCTTTGCCTCATGCTCATGACAGCGTTCTCGCCGTGTTCTAAGGTCTTGAAAAATAGGGCATGAGTTACTGCCTTTACCGAACGGGCATAGGTCCTTATCCCGCTGAAACCGAGACGGTTCCTTTGGGCAAAGTAGATGGTAAGAAATTCGTCGTAGAGTAAAAGGATAAACCTGTGGGTAAGAAGCATTAGTTCAACGAGCAAGGAGGGGAAGCGAAAGCTGTGCAGTGTTTGTAATAATTCAGTAAAAGAAAAGGAATAGAAAATCAAAAGAAAGAGGGTGAAGGCTGTGAGGACCCTTGTTGCTAAGCTTAAGTTTTCAGCGAGGCGCTCTGGATAAAAGGCAAGGGGTGAAAGGCTAACGCTTTTTATGAGAAGGAGCATAAAGGCTATGAACAAAGGCTCAGCGTAGGCTTTTAAAAGTTCCTTTTTAGGTATGCGAAAGACCAGAAGAAGTGTTAAATGGAAAAAAAGGGCCGTAGCATGAAAAGGGATAGAAGTTGAGATAAGAACTAAGCTTAAAACAAAAAGTAGGTAGATGAACTTTAACCTTCCTTCAAGAGGAAGGTTGATCTTCCTTTCTATGAGAAAATGCATGGCTACCCTCAACGAAGAGCCTTCTAAAGTAATATCCTACCACAAAACCAGAAATACCGGACAAAAGGCTAAACATAAAAAGCTCAAGGTCTCCCTCAAGGGAGATGAAACTTTCCTTTGGCTCCCTTCCGTGCTCCTTAGCAAGCCTTTCAAGGACCGCCTCATCAAAGCCTTTCCATTTTTCTTCCTGTGAAGCCTCTTCAGCCAAAGCATAGGGTTGATTTAGAAAAAAGACTGAGATTAGCACGAGAAGCAAGCTTAAAATGTTTAATAGCCTTTTCATCTTACACCTCCCAAGTAAGAAGGTCTTTTCTCCTTTTGGCTAAGGCTGAGGCAATGGACCCGGCAAGCAAACCTTCAAGGATACCGATGGGAAGTTGGGTTGGAAGAAAGGCAAGGATGGCCTTTGGAAAGATGGCACTGAGGGGCTCTTGCCCGGTTAAGGCAAGGGAGAGCTGGAAAGCCGTTGTAAAATAGGTTGCCCAATCGGAAAGAAGCCCCATTAAAAAACCAGTTAAAAATATGGAAAGATTTGTCCTTTTTAGGAGGGATAGGATAAGATAAGCAAAGAAGCTTCCAACTACGGCCATGGAGAAGGCGTTTGCTCCAAGGCTTGAAATCCCTCCATGGGCAAGAAGGAAGGCTTGAAGGATAAGGACGATAAACCCGGAAACAACACCCCCGGCTAACCCAAGGAGCATCACCGCAAGGCTTACCCCTACAGGATGAGAACAGGTGCCCGCAAAAGGAACAGGAATGGGTAGCACCGAGAGAAGAAAGACAAGGGCAGTAGCAAAGGCAAAAACTGCCTTCTTTTCAGGATGCTCTTTAAGCATCCTACTTAGTTTTAGAAAAGCAGGAATTAGAACAACAAACAGGGCAATGAACCAAAGCAAGGCTTGACCAAAGGGGATAACCCCTTCAGCAATGTGCATAGCTAAGGCAGGTCTTGGGAGTAAAAACAAAATAAAAAGGAAAAGAAAAAACTTTGACATCGCCAAAACCCTCCCCTTAGTGTAGTATTTTTATTTGAAAAATTGTATTTCTTATTCGAGTTTTTTAAATAGGTAACAAAAAAAATACCATTAATGATCCAAAATGTCAATAGGGTAAGAGGAAGACGCACAGGGGGAGGTCCTTTGGCTTCGCCTCAGGATGTCAATTTAAAAACCTCTCCTAACTTGATAAATCTTCATTTGAAGATTAAAGTTATTATTATAAATATGCATAAGGAAGGAAAGATAATATGACCATGGATAGGGTTCTTAGGCTTACCGCAGGGGTATTGCTTCTTGTGGTAACCTTAGTAGGGATAATGCCTGCTCAGGATGTGCATTGGGTTTGGAAAGCCTTTCTGACCTTTATGGCGATCAACCAAATACAGTCTGCCTTTAACAATTGGTGTCCCATCATGGTTGTCTACAGAAAGCTTGGAATTAAAGAGTGCGGTAAAGATTGATGATCTATCATCTTAATGTAGACAAAATCTTAGAGACCTCAGAGCTTCCTGCTTTTCTTCTTAGTTGCGATAACACTATTATTAAAGTTAACCAAGCCTTCTGCGATTTTTTCAAAGTTTCTCCCGAAGAGGTAGAGGGCAAAAAGTGCTATGCCTTTGTCCATGGGTTAAGCGAACTCCCAGATTACTGTCCCTTGCATGGAGGACCTGACACCTGCCCTTTTACCGGATGCAAAGGAGAAGCTTGCAAAGAAGTTCCTCTTTGCTGTCCCAAGGAGCCTGCCTCAGAGAACGATAAAGCAGGCTTACCTATCAAAGGGATTTATTTTAAAGACTTTTTTGAGCTAAAGCAAAGGAAGCACCTCTTTGTCTCAGTCATTCCG